>DATERO010000191.1:0-2182 GCA_035271465.1 Dysgonamonadaceae bacterium
TTAAGAAAGTTCTTTCTCCCGAAAAACTTTATAAAGCGCGTCAAGCCGAAAAAAACTTTATCCAACAAGAAGTAAGCCGTTTTCGAAAAGAAAATAACATGCAAAACAGAGAAAATCAAAGAAAAAGCAATTCCAACAACCGCGGAGCAAAAAACAAATAGTGAAAAGAATGTATTCTTCGGAAAAATAAAAACGTCCATCAACCGAACGGTTGATGGACGTTTAATATATGGGTGGAGTGTGGAGTTGGAGGGATTCGAACCCTCGTCCAAACGAGGAAGCCATTTGCTTTCTACATGCTTAGCTTCACTTTAATTGTAGGGAAAGAGAACGGCTGAAGCTACCAACCTCTTTCCTTAGCTTCTTATATTTCGGATAGACGCCGAAGCATCGCCTATCCTATCTCCGATTTATCTGCACCACCATATCGGAATGCTTCGGAGCCACAGCTTCCGGGTGATGTCTTGTCCCAGCACCTTGTGCCGGGATTAAGCGATTAATCTACTGTACTTCGATTACGCAACAAGAGCATAGTTGTTATTGCCAGTTATTGATTCGACGTTTGAGATTAAAGTGCAAAAAACGTCAACGCACTGCATGCTTGCAAACCTCTTCTGCTCGCTGTCAAAACCGGTCAACCCCATATGTTTAGTATCTTATTGATACTCAAAAAGAAACGAGGTGTTATTGAAAAGTCGGGTAACAAACCAGTAACAAAATGTAAAGATTTAAATCTTTTCCCCCGTTTCTTTATACAAAGATAGAATTTTTTTCCAAAGGTTTAATCATATCCACCATTTTTTTGATAAAATACTTGTTTTCATTTATCTGGAAAATATGTTAGATTGTATGGTTGTAGTTGTACCTTGCTTTAAATTCTTTTCTGCAAACGGTTTGAGCAAAAAAAGAGGTGTAACCGATGCATTTTAAGGTGATTTAAGGCATTATTTTAGAGGTAGACAATATTAGGAAAGTGTCATTAACAGCAAATAAACTGCCAAAATATAGCAGCTTGGTGAAAGGTCATCTAATTTGTCAGTACTGAAAGCTTTGATATTCATCTTTGGTGATAATTCCGCCACCATCATTCCCCCATCCGAATTAATTCTCCAATTACCGCATAAATCATGACTATACCGGCACAAGCTAAAATTGCAACTATACGTAAGTTCAACTTAGAAGTGCGAATTTACACTAATTGTTTGTAAAACTCATTTTTGGGTAAATTAAAGTCTAATTTTTCTCGAGGTCTTCGGTTTAGTTTGTATTGAATTTTCTTGATATCCGCATCCGAATATCAAGTGCGCCATTACGTGGTCGAGGGATAAACATCTTAAAAAGCTCAAGTTTAATTCTTGCTCTCTTTTCATGGTTTTCTACTCTTTCGATTTCATCAAAAAAATCATCAATTTTAGCAAATTTATTTCATATTATTGGGGGATACATTATTATCATTTATTTTTAATGTTCTTAAACTCTCACTACGGTCACTTCGAATTCCTTACAACGGCGTTTCTCCTGATAGAATTCGGCGATATCGAAGCGGCCAGAGGTCTTCTGCCAGATGTCGAGGCCACGGCCAAGGATTATCTTCCAGCCATTATTCATCTCAATGCAACGGTCGTGTTGAATATCGTTGAACTCGTAGGTGAACTTGATACCCAACTCCTCCAGTGAGTCGGCCAATTCATTGAATCCCTGTTTGGTAGTTTCCATGAATTCCTCTGTATTATACGTGATCAGGTGAATTCTTATTTCTTCTTCTTCGGGTTTTATTTCGGCAATCAGTTGGCAGAGCTCCCCTAAATTGCGTATCTGATAAGGTAGGCGGATGTACGGATCCTTGATTATGTACTCTGTAGCCCCCTCCAGATAATCTCCAAAAAGTCCCTTGTAGCTGATATTAGTCTGGTTATCGCGAATACTAAGATTGAAACCTTCCAAATATTTCTTCGAACGTCGTTCTTCATCTGACTTCGGCTCTTGCGGTATTCGTTTGGCAGTAGGCAAGATATTGAGCTTTGCATCACCATATTCCATCACTTCCAGAGTCTCTATTTGAGTTACTTTTCCATCCCTTGTTTTATATTCAAACTTAACAGGATCATCGTTAAAAGTCTCATCCATTTTGCGAAGCTGGTCCTTTACACGTTTACGGCACTCAATAGCAAAATCCAACAAC
>DATERO010000192.1:0-5248 GCA_035271465.1 Dysgonamonadaceae bacterium
GCAGCATTGCGCATTTCGTAAGCAATGTGTGTACGCACCATAAATCTGCTTAGATCGAAGTTGGCGTTGGTGATAGTCATAAATAAACTATCAGTTATGAATTTATTTATTTGTGGCACCTCTACCCCATTTTCTCTTAAGCGTACAGTGTAATAAGAAATTCCTTTGCACAGATACATCAACAAATCTTGCATATTGGCTACATCTGCTGTCTTTCCGCACACACCTTTTATTGTACAACCTTCGTTCTTAGATGTTTCTTGACACTGATAACAAAACATTTTACTCATAGTACTATCTTATTATTTAGTTATTTAAATTGTTATTCTATTTATTATGTGCAAATGTAGATGATGAATAGATTAAAACATGTAACACAAGTTACACTATAGCAATTTAAGAAACATTATACATGATATCAACTTCGAATACAATGAGCATACTGTGTAGTAATTTATTTACTTTTTGCTCGCATTGATTAAGGCATCTGCAATTTCAGGAAATAGCCATTCATTGTTATTGCGATTAATAATCGCAAAGTTTCCAATATATCCATTATCCCACCATATAGGACAAATACCTCTCTTAACACAACCACTGGCGTAATATTCAGCGTGTCGAATACGATCTTCTAGATTATCATGATTTAAGTTTCCCCACTCACCCATTACAACGGGAATGTCTTTTTCAATAAATATTTGATATATTTTATCAAACTCGTTATCTAAAGCATCCTTGTCAGCATCAGTACCCCAGTTAATGTTCTTGCTATTTTCATTAAGCGCAAAATCATAAGGATAATAATTATGAATAGATACAATTAGATTATTTGATGAAGGCAAAACAAGTTCATCCATGGCAATATTCGTTGCAGAAGCTGCATAGGTCGAGACCATTATATATCTTTGAGCGTTTCCATCTCCTGTTTCTCTAATAGCATTTATACTCACTTGATGAAATTGGTTGATACAATCACGCCCTTCTGCTGTACCACCAGACCATTCTTGAGGAGAATCTTTCAATCGTGCTTCATTAAGTGTTTCAAAAATCAAACGAGTGTCGTAACCTTTAAAGCGTTTAGCTATTTGAGTCCACACTTTACTTAATTGATCTTTCGATTTACCCAATTCAGCATAAGTAGGAATAATCCACTCTTCATCATGATGAATATTGACAATGACGTACATGTCTTTATTTAATCCATAATTCACAACTTCTTCAACTCTATCAAGCCATTCTTTCTTAATAGTATAGTGAGGTGCAGCACCCATATGATACTGCCAAGTAACAGGCACTCTTAGTGTCTTAAACCCTTTCTCGCTAATGGCATTAATTAGCTCCTGTGTTGCTTTAGGATTGCCCCAAGCTGTTTCATCATTCCCTTTTGAATCTAGGGTGTTTCCTAAATTCCACCCAACACCCATGTTAGCAACAAATTCCATAGATGAGATGACTTTAGGTTCGTCCTCCGTGATAAAAGAGAATTTGATTTGGTTATTAAGTGGAATATCAAAAGAGTTATTAACTAACGCTCCCTTTGGAATATTAATTCTATAAGATGTATTAAAATCCAGTTTTTCTGTAAATATTAGTTTATTGACAGAGGTTTTTATATTTGCTGGAGCAGCATTGATTGTAATCTCATGATTAGAAGCAAGCTTTATCCCCTCATCAAAAACAACTTCAACAACAGTTGAAATACTTACGTTGGCTGCATTGTTTTGAGGTGTACTTGATATAAATTTTGGCGCATCTTTTTTTATTTCGTCATTCTTCGAACATGCCGAAGTAGGAATAAATAGGATCGCAATAATAAAACTCCAAATGCACTTCATTTTATTTGAGTTATTTAGTTTATTAAACCTCTAAGATATGAAAAAAGCAGTATAGTGTTTTAAATACAATCGAAATACACTTTTTAAATCTTTAAACTGTATCAAAAATAGATTTGTGTGCTGATATATTTATAAAAATAATATTATATTGCTAATGGATATTTAACACTTATTCGATCAGTAAAGCAGTAACCTTCTTTATCTTTATGCAAAATATTTAACATGTTAGATTACGATATATCATCCTGTCCCCTATTTAATGATATTAGCAAAGAGGAGCAAGCAGCTTTTCTTAAGCGTTTGGTTAGCAATAGAAAGATTGTAGAGAAGGGAAAGACGGTAGTGAGACAAGGCGATGAGATAAAATTTCTCTATCTGTTGGTAAAAGGAGTTGTGCGTACTGAAATGATTACGCAAGAAGGTAACTTACTTGAAATTGAATTTATTGATGCAGTTCGTCCTTTAGCTCCTGCTTTTTTGTTTGCTCAAAACAATAAATTTCCTGTGGATGTAATTACTATGGAAGAGTGTCATTTTCTGCTCATTCCTCCCAAAGTTTGGCTGCAAGAAATGATGCAAAGCGAAATACTGTTGACCAACTTTTTGAAATTAAACTCGAATATGATTGTATTTATGTCTCAAAAAGTACAGATGATCTCCATCAAAAGCATCAAGGGAAAGCTTTCCTTATTTATTTTGGAACATACAACTGAAGAAAACAATAGCTTTATACTGAAACGAAACCGTACACAACTAGCTGAATACTTCGGTGTGCAGCGTCCATCATTAGCACGAACAATGGCTGAATTGGTGGACAAAGGAATTATCTCAATTGACAAGAGGAAGATAACGGTGTTGAAGAGGGATGAGTTGAGGTCTGTGTTGTGAGTTGTTGTTGTGTGTGGGGTGTGAAGTATGAGTTGTGTGTTATGGGGTATGTGCTATGAGGTATGGGGTGTGAGGTATCGGGTATGGGGTATGGGTGCTTTGAGCTTCCCTAAATAGGGTTGACCGTTTTAGATTACCTGTTAGTGTAAACTTACAATTGGTTAACTCCTAGTTGTATATCCCTGAGCATTCTACCCAGGACTGAGATATTTCAGCCCCCTGGGCTTTTAACTCCTTTTGCGCCTTTGCGTCTTTGCGAGATGT
Organism: Dysgonamonadaceae bacterium; assembly: GCA_035271465.1. Classification (GTDB taxonomy): domain Bacteria; phylum Bacteroidota; class Bacteroidia; order Bacteroidales; family Dysgonomonadaceae; genus UBA2632. The sequence continues at coordinate 2,988 of DATERO010000192.1, forward strand.
ATTAAGAGACTATTTACACATTAAATCTAAAATGCATCACATCTCCATCCTGAACAACATACTCCTTACCTTCCACGCTCATTTTACCTGCTTCTTTGACAGCATTTTCAGAGCCATAGCTAATAAAATCTTCATACTTTATTACTTCCGCACGAATAAATCCTTTTTCGAAATCAGTATGAATTACACCAGCACATTGAGGAGCTTTCCAACCATCTTCAAATGTCCATGCACGAACTTCAAGTGGTCCAACGGTGAAATAGGTTTTTAGATTAAGTAAACGGTAGGCAGATTTGATAAGTCGGTTAACTCCTGACTCTTCCAATCCAATTTCTGAAAGAAATTCTTCACGCTCTTCGTAGCTTTCAAGTTCAGCAATTTCTGATTCAATTTTGGCTGCAACAACTATAATTTGTGCGTTCTCACTCTTCACAGCCTCACGAACTTGCTCAACGTACTTATTGCCACTTACTGCACTGGCTTCATCCACGTTGCAAACGTACATTACAGGTTTTGAAGTAAGAAGGTAAAGTTCATTTGCGATTTTAACATCTTCTTTGCTCTCAAACTCAACTGTGCGAGCCGATTCTCCTTTCAATAATGCTTCATAAATCTTTGAATATACAGAAAAGGCTCTGATAGCTTCTTTATCTTGACCTGTTTTGGCCAATTTCTCAACACGAGATATGCGTGCTTCAATTGTTTCTAAATCTTTTAGTTGTAACTCAACATCAATGATCTCTTTGTCTCTCACTGGATTGATTGTTCCGTCAACGTGTGTTACGTTTTCGTCATCAAAACAACGCAACACGTGCAACACAGCATCTGTTTCACGAATATTACCAAGAAACTTATTGCCTAAACCTTCTCCTCTGCTTGCACCTTTCACCAAACCAGCTATGTCAACAATTTCCACTGTAGTGGGTTGTACTCGCTGTGGTTTAGCTATTTCAGATAATTTATTTATTCTTTCGTCTGGAACAGTGATTACTCCAATATTTGGTTCTATAGTGCAGAATGGAAAGTTAGCTGCTTGCGCTCTCGCATTCGATAAACAATTGAAAAGTGTTGACTTACCTACATTAGGAAGTCCAACAATACCGCATTGTAATGCCATTTTTATTTACATTTTTATTTTTGAGTGTGCAAAGGTAGTAAAATTTACGTAGATATATAAAACAGGGTAGGGGGAGAACTCTTATTTAGATATAGTTAATGGATTGCTTTACGCAAAACACTCAATTGTTGATTTAAAAGCCAATATTCATAGTTTTAATTTTCTAACTCAATGAATAGTATTAATTTCGCAACTTCTAAAAAAGCAATGGTGCTTAGGGTATATTCGATTTAATAGAGATTGTTACAAATCATCCCCAACAACTTAATATCAAACATCTAATTCAAGGGTGACAACGCTTGAAAAGAATAAATAAAGCATGAATAAATTGTTGAACATTTTCGATTTTAAACAAAAAGTAAATTACAAGATAGAGATCATGTCAGGACTTACTGTTGCACTTGCACTTATTCCTGAAGCAATTGCATTTGCTTTTATTGCAAATCTATCGCCATTAACGGCACTTTACGCAGCCTTTGTCATGGGTTTAGTAACTGCCATATTTGGTGGTCGACCAGGTATGATATCAGGTGCAACGGGAGCAGTAGCTGTAGTTATTGTAGCATTGTCACTTTCCCATGGTGTGGAATATGTATTTGCAACAGTTGTTTTAGCAGGAATAATACAGATGTTAGTGGGGATACTGAAATTAGGAAAGTTGATGCGACTTGTGCCTCAACCTGTTATATTTGGCTTTGTAAATGGATTAGCTGTAATCATTTTTATGGCACAGTTAGATCAATTTAAAGATCCATCTGGTAACTGGTTAACGGGACAAGCACTGTATATACTATTAGGATTAGTATTATTGACAATATTTATCATTTGGGGATTACCCAAATTAACCAAAGTGATACCCGCTTCATTGGTCGCTGTTCTTGCTGTATTTGGCATAGTTGTTGCATTTGGAATTGACACCAAAACTGTAGGTGATATTGCCTCCATTCAGGGTGGATTTCCTCCTTTTCATATCCCGAAAGTGCCTTTCACATTTGAAACACTAAGCATCATTTTTCCTTATGCAGCTATCATGGCAGCCGTAGGATTAATTGAAAGCTTATTAACACTCAACATTTTAGATGAAATTACGGAAACGCGAGGAAATAGCAACAAAGAGGCGGTGGCACAAGGCACAGCTAACATG
>DATERO010000193.1:0-3096 GCA_035271465.1 Dysgonamonadaceae bacterium
TTCCCATCTGCCTTGTACATATACTCAATCATTTTTTGCAAACGAGGGTTATCGCTTTTCATTGAGTTGTACATCAAGTCAAATTTCTTTAACTCTTCACTAATTGCTGCAATCGCAAGGTTCTTATAATCCATGTACGAAGTTATTTAATGACAAATTTAGAAATAAAACAGGTGAAAGCAACATTTATTTGTAACTTTACGTACTATTAAGTGTTTCTGATCGGCAATTAAGCACACAGCAGAAACACTTTGTTCTTACTTGTTTTACAGTAAGATCGATTAAACAAACCAGAACATGCTTTGATCCAATACACAATTATGAGAGAAAAACTTTTCCTTCTTGATGCTTATGCACTTATCTATCGCTCGTTTTACGCATTCATTCGCAATCCACGAATCAACTCCAAGGGGTTCAATACATCTGCCATATTTGGTTTTGTAAACACCCTTGAAGAAGTACTTCAGAAAGAGAAGCCATCACACATAGCAGTTGCTTTTGACCCTCCTGGGCTAACGTTTCGTCACGAAGAGTTTGAAGCTTACAAAGCACAACGCGAAAAGACCCCCGAAGATATAAAACTGGCTGTGCCTATCATCAAGCAAATTATTGAGGCTTACAACATTGAAGTTCTGGAAGTAGCTGGATACGAAGCTGACGATGTAGTAGGTACTATTGCCAAAAGAGTAGATAAAGATGAGTTTGATGTTTACATGATGACTTCCGATAAGGATTATGCACAACTGGTGGAAGATCACATTTATATATACAAACCAAGGTCGGGCAAAAGCGATCTTGAGGTGCTGAACGATAAAGATGTGATGAAGAAATACAAGCTCACCCACCCTACTCAAATGATTGATCTGTTGGGATTGATGGGTGATGCCTCTGACAATATACCAGGATGCCCTGGTGTAGGACCAAAGACCGCTGAGAAATTGTTGTTAGAGTTTGGAAGCATCGAAAATCTATTGGAAAACACGGATGCCCTGAAAGGTGCCCTGAAAAAGAATGTAGAAGAAAACAAAGAGCAGATTGTTCTTTCAAAGTATCTTGCTACCATCAAAACAGATGTACCAATAGATATTAAGATAGAAAAGTTTGTACGCAGACCCATTAATGAAGACGCACTCAGAAGCATTTTTGAAGAGTTGGAATTTAGAACACTTCTCAATCGCATCCTCAATATTGAACCTGCAAAACCGAAGATTCAGCAAAACCTTCAGGGCAACCTTTTCGATAACCTCAATGAAGATGCAGATACAGCTGACTCGAATGTAGATTTACCTTCTGATTGTACTGACATCAATTCATCGTCAAACAAATACACATTAATAGACACAAAAGAAGGAATACAGGAGCTTAATAAGAAATTGAACGCACAAAAATCTGTAGCGTTTGACACAGAGACAACTGGCATTGACCCTTTGGATTGTGACATCGTTGGCATATCGTTTGCTTATAAAGAGAATGAGGCATACTATGTTTCACTTTCTCCAAACAAAGAGGAGGCTACCGAGCAGCTAAGCTTTTTGAAACCATTCCTTGAAAACAAAGAGATTGAAAAGATAGGTCAAAACATAAAGTACGATATTCTGGTGGTTCGAAACTATGGCATCAACGTACAAGGACCGCTTTTCGATACAATGATTGCTCACTACCTAATCAATCCTGAAACCAGTCACGGCATGGATTATTTGGCAGAAACATACCTGAAGTATAAAACAGTTCCTATTGAAGAGCTAATTGGTCCCCGTGGCAAGAATCAAGGTAGTATGCGCGATGTGGATGTGAACATTGCAAGCAAATATGCGTGTGAAGATGCCGATATTACCTTGAAGCTGAAAAAAGTATTTGAGATAGAATTAAAAGAGAACAACATAGATAAGTTGTTTTATGAAATAGAGTGTCCATTAATCTACGTCCTTGCAGATATGGAGTGGATTGGTGTAAGATTGGATTTGGAAGCCCTCAAAGTATTGTCGGAAGATTTGACTGAAGAAATGAGGGTGTTGGAAGAAGAGATACTTGAGATGGCGGGCATGGATTACAATGTGAACTCGCCGAAGCAAACAGGCGAAATGCTCTTTGACCATCTGAAAATTGTAGAAAAAGCAAAGAAAACTAAGACAGGGCAGTATAGCACCAGCGAAGGTGAATTGGAGAAATTGCGTAGCAAGCATCCTATCATTGAGAAGATATTGGACTATCGTGGTCTAAAAAAACTATTGAGCACATACATTGACGCATTCCCATTGCTTATCAATCCTCGTTCAAACAAGATACATACTTCATTCAATCAAACGGTTGCAGCAACTGGCAGATTGAGTAGCACCAACCCTAACTTACAGAACATTCCAATTCGGACTGAACAAGGAAGAGCAATGCGGAAAGTATTTATACCAGATGATGGATGTACGTTTCTCTCTGCTGACTATTCGCAGATTGAACTAAGAATTATGGCCCACCTAAGCAAAGATGAGCACATGATGGAGGCTTTCAACAACGACTTGGACATTCATAGTGCAACAGCTGCAAAAATCTACAAGGTACCTTTAGAAGAAGCTAAAGGTGAAATGCGCGAGAAAGCAAAGACTGCCAACTTCGGAATTATATACGGAATTTCTGTTTTTGGATTGTCTGAACGATTGGCGATACCGCGTGGCGAAGCCAAAGATTTGATTGAGGGGTATTTTGAAACCTATCCTGATGTAAAGCAATACATGGATAAAAGTATTGAAGTAGCTAAAGAAAAAGGATATGTGGAAACATTGTATGGTCGCAAACGTTTTCTACCCGATATCAACTCTCGCAACGGAATTGTGAGAGGTTATGCAGAGCGCAATGCTATTAATGCACCCATACAAGGCAGTGCAGCTGACATTATCAAAGTAGCGATGATTCGTATATTCAATCGATTTGAGGAAGCAAAACTGAAATCGAAAATGATTCTTCAGGTACATGATGAGTTGAACTTTAATGTTCCAATGGATGAGCTAGAAATTGCCAAAAAGATAGTAATTGAAGAGATGGAAAATGCCTACAAACTCAGTGTTCCTTTGAAAACGGATTGTGGATGGGGAGAGAATTGGTTAG
>DATERO010000194.1:0-2342 GCA_035271465.1 Dysgonamonadaceae bacterium
CTCTATAAAATGAAAATTGTGTTTGATGAGCAACATGCGGCCGATTTGTCGAAAGAGGATGCATCACTAATTGAACAAATTGCCTCTCATATTTCAGTTATTAAAAGGGATGTTGATGCTATGGTAGAAGCTCGTAAAGTAGCCAACAGAATAGAAGATTCACGTGAGAAAGCTATTGCTTATTGCAATACTGTAGCGCCATATTTTAATGTTATTCGTTATCATGTTGACAAATTAGAACTCATTGTTGACAACGAAATGTGGCCATTGCCAAAGTATAGGGAGCTATTGTTTATAAATTAAACTGTAAAGTTTTGTTGATCGACGAGCTTCTTATTAAGTCAACTAATTCTCTTATAAATATGCCACTGATTGCATAAAATACCAGTGATCCATGCAATCCTACCTTTCCGATTAAAGAAAGGGTCGGTCCTCATTGAAATCCTACGCGTCGGATTGAAGGAATGAGTGACCCTTGTTACAATCCTACGCGTCGGATTGAAAGAATGAGCGGTCCTTGTTGCAATCCTACGTCTCCGATTCAAGGAATGAGCAGTCCTCGTTGCAATCCTATGCCTCCGATTTGATGAATCATCAGATCTTCAAACAATCTGTGGCTTCTGATTTGACAATCGTCCATATCTTTAAATACAACACAAATTATATATAGAAGAATATGGTTTTTTGCAAAGTCATACTACATCATCTTCAATTAGCCATTCTTTGTTGGTATGAAACTCGAGATGTTTTTAATTAATGTCTAATCCTGATAATATTCGTAATACAAGCTTTCAATTGCGTCACAGAAGCCAAATCCGCAAGGCGAAGCATATTCAACACACTTTCGAATCCTTTGTTTAAATGAATCTAAGAGCCCATTTTTTTCTATGTACTTTAGTGCAATGTTAAAGTTAGTTTCAGCACTATCATAAAACTGCTCCCACATATCGCCATACTCGTATGTAAATTTACAAGCCGTTTCTGGGAGTGTAAGCATTAAATCAGCAAGAAGTTCAGGGGCTGGTTTTAGAGATCTAAATTCAGAAATAGCTCTTTTGCAAGCTGAGAAACGTGTTTTAGGATTAAATGTGTTTTTATCAGGATAGAACTCATCTATAATGATTTGTCTATACTTTTCCAACATCTCTTTTTCGTTTGGATTGAGCACGTAGTCTATGTACTCTTTGCTGGGTTTGTTGTTTTTGTAAACTTCTAGAATAAACTCAATCGCATGTTCTTTTGACATAGATTGTAGGTGTTTTTTAAGCGTTATTTTAGCCATGCAAATAATGTTTCATATTTTATGTTTTCAAAGATAGAAAAACTATTTATCTATGAATCATAAGAAGTATAACTAAATGATTTAATAATTTTCTGTCGTGTGCATCTTTATATCCGTTTTTATATTAACAGATGTTGTAAACTATTCTATGAATGTGTACTATTCCCAAAATAAATTGTAATTTAGCAGTATAAACAAATCTTCTAGCAATTAGGTGTAATCTTTAAGTGGGTTTTAATAACATGAAAAAACAGCAATCTTGGAGAAAAATATTTCTATTCCCTTTTACTCTTACTTTATCTTTGTTCCTATTCACCAAATGCATGCCTATTGATGACAATAATGATGACAATATTGGTGAGCCACAACTAACATTTTCGGAAGAAGGAGATATCTCTTTTGGTGAAGAAGGGGGTACTAAAACAGTTAATCTAACCACCAATAGAGAATGGAGCGTATCTAAAGGTACAGACGCAAGCTGGGTGAAAATTAGTCCTAAGAATGGGGTGAAAGGAGATGCAACAATAACCGTGGAGGTGGAAAGCAATAAAGGAAAACCTCGTAAATGTTCTCTAATAATAACCGCCGCTTCAATAGATAGGGCAATAATTGTTACTCAAAATGGCAAAGGAGCTCCACAACCAGAATACACTACCATACAAGAAATTCGCAACATGTATGCTGAGAGCGGCATGGAAGAATGGATAATCGAAAAACCACTGCAATTAAAAGGTGTTGTAATTTCGGATAGGGTTGGTGCAAATAGACCTTCACAAAGAGATGGGTTTATTCAAGATTCAGCGGGCGATGGATTAGCTTTTCGAGTTAAACAATCAAATCATTCGTTTGATTTGGGTGATGAACTGACCATTGATCTTGAAGGTGCAACGCTTCTTTATTATGGTGGAATCTTGCAGATTAACTTTTCTACCAAAGCTGTAAAGGTAGATGCAAAAAACATATCAGTTGCTCCCAAAGAACTGACGATTGAGGAAATACTGAATGGTGCCTACGATGGTACTCTTGTAAAGATAAATGGTGTACAGTTTGAAACATACGA
>DATERO010000195.1:0-2145 GCA_035271465.1 Dysgonamonadaceae bacterium
CCAAGGGAATATGATTGTTGACATAGGTGGTGGTACAACTGAGATAGCTGTTATTTCATTAGGTGGTATTGTTTCAAACAAATCAATAAAGATTGCTGGTGACGATTTAACTGAAGATATACAAGAATACATGGGCAGACAGCACAACATTAAAGTGGGTGAAAGAACTGCCGAGCAAATAAAGATTAATGTAGGGTCGGTGCTAACAGAACTACCAGATCCACCAGAAGATTACGTTGTACACGGTCCAAACCGTATGACATCGTTGCCAATGGATGTGCCAATTTCTTACCAAGAGATTGCTCATTGCCTTGAGAAGTCAATTTCAAAAGTAGATTCAGCCATATTAAGTGCTTTGGAGCATACTCCTCCTGAATTGTATGCAGATATTGTACGCAATGGTATTTATATTACTGGTGGTGGGGCACTCTTACGCGGATTGGCAAAAAGATTTACTGATAAAATAGGTATAACATTTCATGTAGCCGAAGATCCATTGCGGGTTGTAGCGTTAGGAACAGGAATTGCTTTGCGCAATATCGATAAGTTTAACTTTTTAATGAGATAACATAGTTTATTACACAACACTTCCACCGGTGCATCGTAAACATGGCGATGTGTGAGACAAACGTGTGACACTTCACATTTTTATTTACTAAAATGCGATTAATCATCGCACGATACATCAGAGAGGCGATTTATGAGAAACCTGCTTAACTACATTTTAAGAAACAGTACTTGGTTTCTGGCAGTTCTATTAATTGCTTTCAGCATATACTTGGTGTTTCAACACAATTCTTATCAACGAAGTGTCTATTTATCCTCAGCCAATAAAGTGACGGGCGAAGTCTACCGGCTATCAAACGATGTAACATCGTTTTTTAATCTCAAAGGAAACAATCAAGAGCTGTTGGAACGTAACGCAGAATTGGAGCAAAAGATTCAATTACTAAAAAGACAAATTATTGCCTTATCTAATGATACAATAGCAATAAAATCTTTCACCATTGATTCAATTCAACCCGTACAGTTTGAATTTATTCCTGCCGATGTAGTAAATATTAGTATATCAAAGTTTAATAACTACATTACTATAGACAAAGGTGCATTGGATGGTGTGAAGCCGGACATGGGAGTAATTTCCAGTGATGGAGTTGTGGGGGTTGTGCGAAGTGTTTCGAAGCATTTCTCAGTAATTATTCCCATTATCAATCCAAAGTTTAGACTAGGTGCAAAGCTCAAGAACTCGGAGAACTTTGGATCCATCATGTGGAACGGCAGTAATGTCGATATAGCACAATTAATGGAACTTCCTAAACACGAGGAATTTGTAGTAGGTGATACTGTAGTGACAGGTTTCTCACAAATATTTCCTGAAGGAATTATTATTGGGTATAATAAAGAGTTGGGTACATCAATGGACGATAACTTCAAGACATTCAATATCTCATTGGCTACCAATTTTCATACGTTGCAACATGTTCTCATCATTAATGACAAATATCACACTGAGCGTACAAACCTTGAAGAGACTGTAAACTAATGAAACTGGATTATCTATATGAAGTATTCCTATTTGTAGTATTAATTTTGCTGCAAGTATTGGTATTCAACCAAATCAGCATATTTGGCTTCGCCACTCCGTTTCTGTACATCTATTTCTTGCTAAAATTGCCCATGGGACGCAATGAGTTTTATGTAATTATCATTGGTTTTTTGTTGGGCTTCATTATCGATGTGTTTCTCAACACGCCTGGCATCAATGCAGCAGCCACTACGTTGGTAGCAAGCCTTCGCAGACCATTTTTGAGTTTGTTTTTCACACGCGAGGAGTTCGAAAACTTTGTTCCAGGTATCTATTCTGCCACAGGACCCTTTATCCGCTTTGCGGTAATAATGGTTTTGATACATCAAGTAGCTCTTTTTGGTTTAGAATCCTTTTCGCTTTTCAATCCCAATATATTGCTGTTGCGATTATTGTCCTCCGTTATATTAACCCTTATCCTTGTGTTTGCAATGGATAGCTTTGTGTTTAAAAAACTTATAAGTGAGTAACAGAAAAGACCCATATTTCAATAGAAGCACAATTATCGCCATCACAGTTGCGATAATTGCGGTGGTTTATATGGTTCAATTGTTCAACTT
>DATERO010000196.1:0-2472 GCA_035271465.1 Dysgonamonadaceae bacterium
GCACGCTCTTCAACTTCTGTTAAGTCTTGACCCATTAAGTTCTTCAAGAATGCATTTCTATATTCTACTGACTCATATCCTAAGTTTTGTTCTTTATTCATTTTGTTTTCGTCTCCTCTTTTTTCTGCGATGATTTTAACACCTTCATCTCCAGCTTGAGCATTGATGGCTCGTAACTCTAATTCTTTTTCTTCTGCTACATGAGCAGCAATTTCTTTCTTGCGAAGCTCCAATTTATCAACTTCACTGTTCAATTTTTGTAAATCTTCTAAACTTAAATTATCTGCACCAATAGATTTATTGATTGCTGATTTGCGTTCTTCTATTTCTTTATAACCCATATCTTCAATTTTCATATTTAATTAACTCCTTCTGTTTTAGTTCTAATTTCTAATTTCAACTTCTCTTTTTCTAGTTCCATTGCCTCCGCAACTTCCTTTTCAGCCTCCGCTGTAAAGAATGAACGTGCCATTAGAGTTGTTTGACTATATGCCGGAACAGTAACTGCTGAAACATCATATAGCCGATCTATTTTTTTAATAGTACGAGTTCTTGTTTCAGAATCGTACTCTTGATCGGTTACTGTAAATGCAAAACTCATTTTGTCATAGAATCCATTTTTTATATCTTCATAGAGTTCTCGACCTGTTGCATTTTTTGATAAGTCCGCCTTCATAAAAACATCGCCATCTCTAACTTCTAATTCGAGCGTTCCGTTTTTAGTCTTAGCAGCAGGTTTCCCAACATGGTCTATATTCAAAACCACATCATCAACCAAAGCATTTCTTAATGCTTCTTTATCAATTTGTTCATAAAACTTCAATCCGTCATGTTCATACATGAGTGTTCTTTGTTCAAAGACAATAGGAACACCTTCAATAATCATTGCTTCATCTTCTACCGGTTCAAATCCAAACGAACGATATTCTCTATCTTTACTTATCATCTTCAACTTCCCCTTCCTTATCTATTTCCTTGTTTATTTCTTCATCGACTTCTACCTGTGTAACGGTGTCATCATCTATACGTAACATTTCAGCATATTCTTTTCTAATATACTTACGGTTATCGCCTGTCTTAGGCAAGTTCCATATCTCCGCAACATCATCACTCCCAAATATACCCCTATCAAATAAAGCTCTTGAAACTTCAAGCTTGGTTGTGTTGGACGCGTATTGTAATCTGTTAGCACTAAAGTGAATCTCATTACCAAATGCTTTTTCATTGCTTGTGTACATCATGTTTGTAATTGCTTGACTTAATTGAATTGCAAAAGGTTCAACTTCACCTTCATAAAATGCATTCCATATATCTTCGCTAAACTTGTTTTGTAGTATATCTTCATTGATTCCAAAATATGAAAAAACATTGTTCTTAATGAAATCAACTTGTTTCTCATCTGCTGTATATGGATCACTCTTAATTTGCTTAACTTCCTCATACTTGGTATCGAACATCATGACACCTGTTTTATTTTCGGAACTTAAATTTTGTCTTGTAAAGCTTTCTCTTTCTTTTTCTAAATCTTCTGAACGCAAGTTTTGTCCAATACGAGCCATGAATCGAATCTTGGCACTTTGTCTAATTGCATCCTGTATTCCTTGATTTTGTAAATCAATCAAAGACATTGAATTGTGCAAGACTTGGTTTCCATCACCGAAGTGTTCTTCTCGATAATTCATTTTCTTCAAGACACCGACTTCACTAAATCGAATGGCTGCATGTTTCCCATTGGCAAACTTGTATCTCAACCAAGGAACACCGTCCATCTCCATAATTGAAACTTGTTCTGCTTTCAATGGATAAAGTCCAGTAATCAACCGATTATCTTCTGATTTTATCGGTACAATAAAGGCATATGTGTCCACCTCATACAATGTTCTCAAACGGTATAAAAAATCATAAGTAGATTGAAATTCATTTGGCTTATGCTTCAAAACACTTTCAAAACTTTTATAAGCATTACCTATAACATGTGGTGTTAATTTAGCAGTGTGTTTTGCTTTGGCATGAACAACACTTCTTATTAACTCTGTTTCATACATCCCACCATCAAAACTTTGGAATGATGGAGTGTAACCATTTATTGTTTCTAAATATTCAGTTACCCGATTCGCATCTTGTTGTGCTTTCGGGGTGAATAATCTATTAAACCAACCCATTTATTATCCTCCTATCATTCGTGTATAATTATCTTTATTTCTTTCTAAAGCAACATAAGCATCGAGTGCAGCAGCAAATCCATCAATACGAACATTCTTACCTTTTTCTTTTGTTGGTTGAATGTTTCCATTTGTATCTTCTTTGACCTTCACATTTGTAACGCACCATTCAAAGATTGGATTGCGACCATACACTAAACGTTTACTCTTTAAATCTGACTCTAATAATTTCATTGGCGCTGATAAAGTCTTGGCGCCTTGTCTTACTTCTTCCATTGCATTTTTACCAAAGTATGAAGCCATCTCATCA
>DATERO010000197.1:0-6764 GCA_035271465.1 Dysgonamonadaceae bacterium
AAAAATCTGAACGAACATGAAGGCCTAAAAGAGCAACTGAAAGAGTTCGCAAAAGATAAATTAATTGCAGCAATTTGTGCAGCCCCAATGGTATTGGGTGGCATGGGACTATTAAAAGGAAAACGTGCAACATGTTATCCTGGGTTTGAACCCGAGCTAATTGAAGCTAACATAACTAATGAGCCTGTAACTGTAGATGGAAACATGATTACAGGAAAAGGTCCAGCTTTTGCACTACAGTTTTCACTACAATTGATTGACACAATTGCTGGTAAAGCTACGCGTGATGATATAGCCAATGCCTTACTTATGTAATCATTAATTCCGATAAAATAATTCCGACTGCCTTAAAGTATTAAGGCAGTTTTTTTATATTTGTTTTATACATCGGGATATTTATAACTAGACTCGAAATGATGATTCGGCCCAATATCAACACTTAGATATTTCTAAATAGGAAGGCATAAGTCATAAACTTCAATGAAGTGTTTTGATTTACTCTAAACTAATACTGTCTTGAGATTGATTGGTTTAAAATCGAAATTATCTTGTAATCAGTTGGATTATACAATAAAAGCCAGTATCTTTGCACACGTTTTTCAAATAATATAATGTCTAACTTTATTAACTACAATTTTTAAACAACAAATGAGTGAAGAATTAAAAACCGCTGCCCCATTACAAGATTTTGACTGGGAAGCATATGCTGTGGGAGACACCTACAACAAACAACAAAAACAACAGTTAACTGAAACCTACGACCAAACACTAAGTAAAATAACCGACAAAGAGGTTGTTATGGGTACAGTATCTGACATGAACAAACGCGAGGTAATTGTCAACATTGGATATAAATCTGATGGTATTGTATCATTAAATGAATTTCGCTACAACCCCGACCTGAAAGTTGGAGATGAGGTTGAAGTTTATATTGAAAGCCAAGAAGACAAAAATGGACAGTTAGTATTATCTCACAAAAAAGCACGGGCATCACGCTCATGGGACCGTGTTAATGCTGCTCTCGAAAACAATGAAATTATCCAAGGATATATCAAATGTCGTACCAAAGGCGGTATGATTGTTGATGTTTTTGGAATTGAAGCTTTCTTACCAGGATCTCAAATTGACGTAAAACCTATTCGTGACTACGATGTTTTCGTTGATAAAACCATGGAATTCAAAGTGGTTAAAATTAACCCAGAATACAAAAACGTAGTAGTTTCGCATAAAGCTTTAATTGAAGAAGAACTTGAGCAACAGAAAAAAGAAATTATCGCCAAATTAGAAAAAGGTCAAGTACTTGAAGGTACTGTTAAGAACATTACATCTTACGGTGTATTTATCGACCTTGGAGGTGTTGATGGTCTTGTTCATATCACTGATTTATCATGGGGTCGCGTACAACATCCAGAGGAAGTTGTACAGCTTGATGATAAAATTAATGTTGTAATTCTTGATTTTGATGAAGAGAAAAAACGAATTGCTCTTGGTTTAAAACAATTAATGCCACATCCATGGGATGCTTTAGATACTGAGCTAAAAGTGGGTGATGTTGTTAAAGGCAAGGTAGTTGTAATGGCCGATTACGGTGCATTTGTTGAAATTAACCAAGGTGTTGAAGGACTTATCCACGTTTCAGAAATGAGCTGGACACAGCACTTACGTAGTGCTCAAGACTTTCTCAAAGTTGGAGATGAAATTGAAGCAGTTGTTCTGACTTTAGATAGAGAAGAAAGAAAGATGTCTCTTGGAATGAAGCAAATGAAGCCAGATCCATGGGAAGATATCGAAACAAAATATCCTGTTGGAAGCACTCACAATGCAATCGTAAGAAACTTCACAAACTTTGGTATATTTGTTGAAATTGAAGAGGGAGTTGAAGGGCTTGTACATATATCTGACTTATCTTGGACAAAGAAAATCAAACACCCAAGCGAGATTACCGAACTTGGTGCTAACATTGAGGTTCAAGTATTAGAGGTTGATAAAGAAAACAGACGATTAAGTCTTGGACACAAACAACTGGAGGAAAATCCTTGGGACGTTTTCGAAACTATCTTTACTGTTGGATCTGTTCATGAAGGAACTGTAGTTGAGTTGTTAGACAAAGGTGCTATAATTTCTTTACCATATGGTGTTGAAGCATTTGCTACTTCTAAATTTTTAGTGAAAGAAGATGGAGCTCAAGCTCAATTGGATGAGAAACTTGAATTCAAAATTGTTGAGTTTAATAAAGATTCAAAGAGAATTTTAGTATCTCACAGCCGAACTTTTGAAGAAGATCAACCCGAAGCACAACGTACTGCTGAACCTAAGAAAAAGCCAAGTGGCAGAAAAGGTGGTCGTAAAAAAGATGACACCGTTGCTGGAGCACCAGCCTCATCAATGGAAAAATCAACTTTAGGCGACATCGAAGAATTGGCTGCCTTAAAAGAAAAGCTAGACAACAAGAAAATCAGCGAAGCTAAAGCCGTTTTAGATAAAAAAGAAGCCAAAGAAGCTGAGAAGGCTGCTGAAGCAGAAAAAGCAACTGAAACAGAAAAAGCTGAAGAAATTGAAAAGCCTGTAGAAGATGCTGTTGACGCAAAGAAAGTTACAGCAGCTGCTGAAGAAAAAGCTGAGAAAGAAGTTGACAAGTCTGAAGAAGCATCAAATGAAGCTCCCGAAGAAGATTCAGACAAAGAAAGCGAAACTAAATCGGAATAAATAAATTCTCGATTTATATCATAATTAAAAAGCTACTCATTATTGGGTAGCTTTTTTTATTATATTATCTTTCAATAAATCAATTCAAATCTATCTTAAGCCATATTATTGAAAATAAAAATTACTTTTGCATCAATAAACAATCAATAGACAATGAATATATCAACCAAACCATATAACGATTTCACATCTTACCTTTCGTTACACTTTCCCCACAAAGTACAGAAGATATCGATAGATGCAGGCTTCAATTGTCCTAATAGAGATGGAACTAAAGGTAGAGGTGGGTGTACTTATTGTAACAACAGAAGCTTTAGTCCGGAATATGATGAATGCTCAAAAACAGTTACAGAGCAATTAAAGAAAGGCATCAGTTTCTTTTCGCATAAATATACTGAGATGAAATATCTTGCTTATTTCCAATCTTATACAAATACCTATAATGATGTTGACCTTCTCATTTCTCTATATGAAGAAGCACTTGCTTATCCTGATGTGGTTGGTTTAGTGGTAAGCACTAGACCAGATTGTATGCCAGATGAGCTACTCAAGTATTTTGAGAAAAAACGTGCAAATTACTTCATTATAATTGAATATGGAATTGAATCAACTCTCAACAAAACGCTTGAGAGAGTGAATAGACAACATACCTTTGAAGAATCATGCGAGACGATCTTAAAAACAGCTCAAATAGGCATTCCTGTTGGTGGACACATGATATTAGGTCTGCCAGGCGAATCGTTTAAGGAAATCCTCAGCCATGCCTCTACCCTATCAACTTTGCCTTTGACAACGTTAAAACTGCACCAACTTCAAATTATTAAAGGAACTGCAATGGCGAGAGAGTACAAACTTCTACCAGATTCATTTCACATGTTTGAACTTGATGAATATATTGAATTGTGTGTAGATTTTTCTGAACGACTTAATCCTGATTTTTTTATTGAGCGTTTTGCATCGCAATCTCCAAAAGATTTGTTATTAGCACCCAATTGGGGAATAAAGAATAATGAGTTGACCCAAAAAATAATAAAACGATTCAAAGAAAGAAAAACCTTTCAAGGAAGACTTTTCAGTTAGGAATAGAAAATAAACAATAAAAAAAAGTCTTTTTACTTTGTAAACTAAAGAATCATCTTGATTTCTTATGCAAATAAATACAAATATTTTGTTTGTATCATTATTTTATATACATTTGCACCCGGTTTGAAACAAATCACTCGGGGTGTAGCACAGTCCGGTTAGTGTGCCTGCTTTGGGAGCAGGAGGTCCCAGGTTCGAATCCTGGTACCCCGACCATATATAAAACATCAACTTATTGCAAGTTGATGTTTTTTTATGCCTATCTGATATATATAAAAAATCATTATATAGGATCAAGAGTATTTTTATGTAGGTAGCTTTAGCTTACTACTTGTTCGATTTTTAACTTCAATAATTTTTGTCTCTTATTCCGCATTATTTTAAATTTTTTTACAAATATCAATTTGTAAATAATATATCATTATTTTTTGCAGTTTAGTAAAAAAATATGACATAGAACAGTTGGAAATCAAATCCGCGCCGGTAATCAAGACGTTCAACTGTTGAAAATGTAATCAACAACTGTAGAAATGTTTTGAACACTAAAACGACCTATTATTGAGCAAATGTGAGAAGAAAATGTCTTGAAAAAGAGAAAAACGTTTTAAGATTAAAGAATCAATAGATGATAATACATTTTTCACATCGGGAATTGAGTTTTAAGGCATAAATGAGACAAATTAGGGGAACAAAATAAAGAATAATATTTTTCAAACATTTTGTAGGGCGTGGATGAAAGTTTCAACTGTTTAATAACATTTTGCAAAGTCATATATTGGTTTTTATATTTATAAAAACATAGTTTTACTAATGAGTCAATATTTGTATCTTTGCATTATAAAAAATAATAGCTAAAATATATTATGTATAGAACCAATACGTGCGGCGAACTAAACCTATCACATGTAGACAGTAAAATTGTACTATCTGGATGGGTTAGCAAAGTAAGAAAAATGGGGGGAATGACATTCATTGATCTCAGAGATAGATATGGCATAACTCAATTATCATTTGATCAGGAAGTAAACGCTGACTTATACAATCAAGCTAATAAGCTTGGTCGAGAATGGGTGATTACTGTAGAGGGTGTTGTAAAGGAACGATCAAGTAAAAACTTGAACATTCCTACTGGCGAGATTGAAATAATAGCCAGTAAATTGACTGTCTTAAACGAATCTAAGACTCCTCCATTCACTATTGAGACAAATACTGATGGTGGTGATGACCTTCGCATGAAGTATCGGTATTTGGATTTGCGTCGAAATATAGTTCGCAAGAACTTGGAGCTGAGACACAAAATGACAATCGAAACACGCAGGTATTTAGATGAGTTGAACTTTCTTGAAGTAGAAACACCTGTTCTCATAGGCTCTACACCTGAAGGTGCACGTGACTTTGTTGTTCCATCTCGCATGAATCAAGGTGAGTTTTATGCATTACCACAATCACCTCAATTGTTTAAACAATTATTGATGGTATCAGGATTCGACCGGTACTTCCAAATTGTGAAATGTTTTAGAGATGAAGACTTAAGAGCAGACCGTCAGCCAGAGTTTACACAAATTGACTGCGAGATGTCTTTTGTTGAACAAGAGGATATACTAAACACTTTTGAAGGACTTACAAAACATCTTTTCAAGACCTTAAAGGGAGTTGAGATACCTGATTTTCCACGGATAAGCTACGCTGATGCCATGAAATATTACGGTTCGGACAAACCAGATATCCGTTTTGATATGAAACTGGTAGAGATGAAGGACCTAACAGTTGATCGTAATTTTGCTGTATTTGACTCGGTTGAATATGTTGGAGCTATTTGTGTTGAAGGCTGTGCTGTTTATACACGCAGGCAATTAGACGACTTAACCAAATTCGTGAAACGTCCTCAAGTTGGAGCAAAAGGATTGATATACTTGCGTTACAATGAAGATGGAACATTGAAATCATCTGTTGACAAGTTTTACCCTGAAGATGATTTAAAACTTTGGGCAAAAAGATGTAATGCTAAGCCTGGCGATTTAATTTTGATATTAGCTGGCGAAACTGAGGAAACACAAAATCAACTTTCCAACCTTAGATTAGAAATGGCTTCGCAACTTGGTCTAAAAGACAAAAATGATTATAAATGTTTGTGGGTAGTAGATTTCCCATTGTTAGAGAAAGATGAAGAACTGGATAGATTCTTTGCAAAGCATCATCCTTTTACTTCTCCTAAGCATGAAGATATTCCATTGCTAGACACAAATCCAGCTGAAGTAAGAGCCAACGCATATGACATGGTGATAAACGGAGTGGAAGTTGGAGGTGGATCAATTCGTATTCACGACAGTGAAATGCAGAACAAAATATTTTCAGTGTTAGGTTTCTCGCACCAACTGGCTCAAGAGCAGTTTGGCTTCTTAATGGATGCTTTCCAATACGGTGCACCACCTCATGGAGGTATTGCATTTGGACTTGACAGATTAGTATCACTATTCCTTGGATTAGATAGCATACGAGATTGTATTGCTTTTCCAAAAAATAATTCGGGACGCGATACAATGATTGATGCTCCATCAAGAATTGAAGAAGAACAATTAGATGAATTAGGACTGAGTTTGAAGAAACCAACAAAATAAAGACAAGAAGCAAAAAAAAGGTGTTTGATTAAATTCAAGCTCCTTTTTTTAAATTTACTTTGTCATTAAACGAGACCTTTGCATGATTCGAATGTTTTAAAGAATCAGTTATTTCTGAGTTTTTCAATCTGCATTTTTAGTCTTGAATCTTTATTTTTCCAAGGCTTTGTTTCAACTTTTTAAGTGCAAAGGTTTCTTATTATAAGTATAGGCACTACCCTATTCTTGTGTAGTAACAGTAGCAAAGCAGATGGAAAAGAAACAGCAACAATATTCTATGCCAATTATCTAGAAACTATAGCATATTCTCATCTATCTAAAATAGATTTAGAAGAAAGAGGTTACAAAGTAGAAATT
>DATERO010000198.1:0-5892 GCA_035271465.1 Dysgonamonadaceae bacterium
TGTGGAGTAATCACATATAATCCATTGGGCTTATTATAATCAGAAGCAATCTTCGCCAAAAACTTATTGTAAGAAACACCTGCAGAGGCTGTAAGTCTGGTCTCTTCAAATATGCGTTGTTTTATCTCTTTAGCAATATGCGTTGCAGAGCGCATGTTCTTTTTATTGATAGTAACATCCAAGAATGCTTCGTCTAATGAAAGAGGTTCTACCATATCGGTATATTCAAAAAACACTTCTCGAATTTGCTCCGAAACCGAACGATATACATCAAAGTGAGGACTTACAAAAATGAGATGAGGGCACTTTCTTATAGCAACAACTGAAGGCATGGCTGAGTAGACACCGAATTTTCGTGCTTCGTAACTTGCTGCCGCAACTACTCCACGCTTTTCTCCATATCCAACAGCCAATGGCTTTCCTTTTAACTCAGGATTATCCCTTTGTTCAATTGAAGCATAAAACGCATCCATATCAATATGAAGAATCTTTCTTTTCACACTACAAAGATAATAATTAGATAGAAATTGATGAACCTAAATGAATAATACCAATTCTATAAGTTAAAAGAAATCGTTTGAATTAAAACAATACTAGACCTTTAAATGTTAAATGAGTGATGAATCAAATAATACAAAAAAATTTATTTATGAGAAAAATTACAGTAAAGTTTTTAATGGTAACAATGGCAGTCGTATTTGTGGCAGCATGTACCAACACTAAAAACAAAGAATCGGCAGAAACCGTTTATAAAGCAAATGGTGAAGCAGTTTACCCATCTATTGAAGGCATGATTCCTTATGCAGTCACAGTTGCTGATAAGGGTGAAGAGGAAGCAAACAGTAAAGTTTTTGTAGAAGTGGGCAAAATGATGGAAGTTGATTGTAACCAACATCATTTAGAAGGTAGTTTCAAAGATGAAACATTGGATGGTTATGGATACGACTACTACGTGTTTGACACAAATGGAAATGTTGCATCTACAATGATGGCATGTCCTGACGATGAAAAAACGAACAAGTTTGTTTCAGGCGAAGGTCACTTCATCTCTTACAACAGTAAATTAACTACTCCAGTGTATGCACCCGAAGAATATGAAGTGCGCTATACAACATGGGGTGTTGATAATGAATATGCAGCAAACCAAAAACCTGACGAATCAATTAACGCAGATGCTGCAAAACAGTTGAAGGCATATCCTGAATCAATGGAAGATTATGACCGTTATGTAATCTATCTTCCTCAACACGACAATGAAAATGCGGTAAGGTTAGAGTTAATTCCTGGTGTTATGAAAGAAGTTGATTGTAACAAGCATTGGTTAATGGGCGATTTTGAGACTAAGGAAATAGAAGGTATGGGTTATGATTATATCGTTTTCAACTCCAATGGTGATATGGCATCTACTCGTATGGCATGTCCTGACGATGAATTGACTGAGGAATTTGTTGCAGCACAAGGACATTTTGGACGATACAATAGTCAACTTCCAGTAGTTGTTTTTGTACCACAAGGAATGGAACTAAAATATAAAACTTGGAAGGCAAAAGATATGAAAGTAGCCGACAGATTGTAATCTGATTTCCAGTCATTGAAGTAATTTATTTAGCAATTGGCTAAAGAGTAAAAAAAAAGAGCAGACTTACATAGTTCGTTCTTTTTTTGTGAAAATTTTTCCCTTCAGCTTTGTTAAATCTCATCCTCTTAATCAACAATATCAACTTAATGCCGTTATGGAAAGTATAAATAGATTTATACTTACTTAATTGCATTACTAATGATCCATTCTGAGAAGAGCAATCCTCAAATAATATTCGCAGGTGAAAACCATGGCGGCAAAGCCGCTCTTAAATCCTTACAATCTACATTTGATAGTATTGAGGTGTTGTCTGATGATGACAATATACTCAAGATGATGCGCAATAGCGATAAAAGAGTGCTTTCATTCGAAGAGTGTCAAGCTTCTGTAGGAGTTTGTGCTGCCTATCGCCCTTTGATAGGAAAAGATATATTAAGTAAGAAAACCATAATCAACACCCATCCTTCTCTATTACCAAAATACCGTGGAGTTCATGCACTGGCTTGGGCTATGTTGAATCTGGAAGAAGAGCTCGGCTTTTCCATTCACCTTATGAACGAGTATGTAGATGATGGTGATATTTTAGAACAATTCAAAGTTAAATACGAGAACCAAACTGCACAAGAAATGCTCGATTTATTCAACGAATATGTTGAAAATAATCTTGGAAGGGTTGTGTTAGACTATATGAATAACAAAATCACCCCCATCAAACAGAACAGAGATGAGGCAACATGGGTAACAAAGAGGAATCTAACAGACTGTGTAATTGATTTTGACGAAAGCTTTAAAAAGATTGAAGCTTTATTTAGAGTTTTAGCACCACCTTACCCCTACCCGATGCTTAAAATAAAAGATGAATTGTTTGAGGTGTTGACTCATGAATTAATACCCCGTAAATATGATATGCACAATGGTAGAGTTGTAAATATAGAAGACGATAATGTTTACATTAAAATCCGTGATGGACTCCTTGTGACTGATAAATTGCGTAACTATGGAACACAAGAAGAATATGCTGCAAGCAAGATACTGAAAAGAGGACAGAGATTATATCAAATCTGTAAGAAGCGTTTTTAGCAGCTACTTTGCTTTCGAATAGACTACCTACACAATTAAGTTCAACAAATTCTATAAAATACAAATTGGGTAGTACATTGGTTTACCAATAAACCTGTGATAAAAGCACGAAAACATCTCCCATTGAGAATATATTAGAAACTTAACAATTTATAGTGGACAAATATGTCCACTATAAGAAATGATTTATTATATTTGACACTAAAAAGATATAAATATGTTTTCAAAAGCATGCGAATATGGCATTAAGGCCTCGGTTTACATAGTTGAGCACTCATTGAAAAATGAAAAGGTTAGTCTAAAAGATGTAGCTAAAGCAATTGGTTCACCTGAGGCATATACTTCAAAAATATTGCAACAGCTTAGCCGAAGTAATGTAATTCGGTCGGAAAAAGGACCAGCTGGAGGATTCTCAATAGACGAAAGTAAAATAGCCGAGACTAATTTAAGCACTATAGTGTACGCTATTGATGGCGACTCAATATACAAAGAGTGCGGATTGGGTTTTCATGAATGTGATGAAAGCAAGCCTTGCGTTATTCACAATCAATACAAAACAATTAGAAATGATTTAAAAATCATGCTTGAAAGTACATCATTGATAGATTTATCAGAAGATATTAATAAAGGGTTGTCATTTTTAAAACGCTAATCTTCCCAAATCTATTTCGTTGCATTTTCTCAAGCAAATAAAAAAAACATTCCATAATGGATAAGAACAACAATAAATTTACTTCTCCACAAGGTGATTTGGACATGAAACAACACCTTGATATTGATAATTCACGCATTCAAAAGATGTTGGATATCAAATTGAGAGTATTCAATAAAGAAATTACACCAGCAGATGCCCGGAAGTTAGTAAATGAAACATTCGATAGGGTTACCGCTGAAGAGTTTGCTTATGGTGAACAACATCTTTTTAATGCAGGCATAACAGATGAAATTATGGCTGAAGGAATGAATGACATTCTGGATGTATTCAAAGATGTGCTTGTGGTTGACAATCTTAATCTCCCAAAAGGACATCCCATTCAAACTTATGCTGACGAAGCAGCTGAGCTTGAATTACTACTCCTAAAAATGGAGCAGAAATTGAAGAGTAAGTTCATTAAAAATGAATGGCTCGATCTTTACACTCAACTGAGTGAAATAAACACCCATTTTAGTCGAAAGCAACATCAACTATTTTCCGCACTTGAACGAAAAGGTTTCGACAGACCATCAAGGATAATGTGGACATTTGATGACAGAGTACGGGATGCTATAAAAGATGCGCATGTTTTGTTGCAATCAGATAAAGATGATGAATTTATTGATGCTCAACCTCAAGTTATTCACTTAGTGCGTGATATTTTAGGAAAAGAGCGTGATGTGCTTTATCCAACTTCATTGAAACTGTTAAGTGATGAAGAGTTTGCAGAAATGCGTAAAGGAGATGATGAAATAGGATATTGTTTGATTGAAAACCCACCAGCGTATCATGTTTCAAACAAAGAACCCATCACCACTTCAGAACTGGGTAACAAAAACAACTTGTTGACAGATTTGCAAGATGTACTTGCAAAGCATGGATTAACTACTTCATCTTCCAAAGATGAAGTGTTGGATGTAAGTAATGGCAAATTGACATTAGAGCAAATTAACCTCATTTACAAACACATGCAGATAGACTTGTCATATGTTGATGAAAATGATATTGTAAAGTTTTATACTGATTCAACACATCGCGTTTTTCCCAGAAGTCCTGGTGTAATTGGCAGAGAAGTACAAAACTGTCATCCACGCAACAGTCTTTCTACTGTTAATGCCATTGTTGATGCATTTAGAAAAGGAGAACAAGATGAAGCTGAGTTTTGGATTGACAAGGGCGATAAATTTATTTACATCATTTTCAATGCTGTACGTGACGAAGATGGTAATTTTAGAGGTGTATTAGAAATGATGCAAGATGTTACGCATATAAGAAGTTTGAAAGGTAGTCGCAGACTATTGTCATGGGATAACTCCAAGCCATATAAAGAAAACAAAATAGACCCATTGCCCAACAAAATAAACTCGGAAAACAAAACTACTGATATGCAAATAGATATAGAGCCAAAGACAGTGATTGGAACAGTTATTGGTCAATATCCTTTTATAAAAGATTTTTTGGTGTCACTTTCACCAGACTACAATCGATTAACCAACCCTGTAGTTTTTAAAACAATGAAGAACATTGCTACCCTTGATATGGTTAGTAAAGTTGGAGGTTTTAAAGTAGATCATCTTATAAACTTAATAAAACAAGAGATTCAAGATAAACAGTAAATTTTAAAAGAATGAAATTTTGACTTTCGAGTCAAAATTGCTTTATAAATAGTAATATTTTATGTAAATTCAGCTCAAATTTGATTGAGCTATAAAATCAAAATAAATGGAAATTCAAAAAAACCAAAACATAGGCGAGTTAGTAGCAGAAGACTACCGTTTAGCAGCAGTATTCAAGAATTATGGTATTGACTTTTGTTGTCAAGGCAACAGATCAATTGATGATGCTTGCATCGAAAAGAAAATTGATGTCGACAATGTCTTAAATGATTTAAATAGCGTTGGTGACACTTCCAACAATTCCTCGAGCATTGATTATCAGTCATGGCCATTAGACTTATTGGCTGATTATATTGAGAAAACACATCACAGATATGTGGAAGATAAGACACCAGAAATAAAATCTTATTTAGATAGAGTTTGTGAAGTGCATGGAAAAGAAAATCCAGAACTCTTCCAAATCAAAGATCTGTTTCAACAAACAGTAGATAACTTAACTCAACACATGAAGAAGGAGGAGCTAATAGTGTTTCCTTTTATCCGCAAAATGGAAAAAGTGAAACGCAGTGGCGAATCGTTGCAAAAGCCTAACTTTGGTAGTATAAAAACACCTATTGATGAGATGGAAGCAGAACATTCAGCTGAAGGTGAGCGTTTAAGAGATATAGATCAATTAAGCAACAATTATACTCCACCTGCAAGTGCTTGCAATACATATAGAGTAACATATGCACTCCTAAAGGAGTTTGAAAACGATTTACATCTACACATACATTTAGAGAATAATATTTTATTTCCAAAATCAATTCAAATGGAAGAGCAACTTATTTAAATAGTCTTCGCAAGAAAACGCCAAATACTGCGTTACTCTCGTTTTTGAAACAGTCACTTACTAAAGTAAGCTCCTTAATTTCAAAAACTTC
>DATERO010000199.1:0-3247 GCA_035271465.1 Dysgonamonadaceae bacterium
CGTGAGTCTCATCAAAGAGATCTATATACAGCCATTGAAAAGGAAATGTTTCCTAAATGGAAAATGTATATACAAGTGATGACAGAAGAACAGGCCGAGGCAATGGAGACCAATCCTTTCGATTTAACTAAGATGTGGCTAAAGAAAGATTTTCCGTTGATGCCCGTGGGTGAATTCGAATTAAATCAAAATCCAGATAACTACTTCGCACAAATAGAACAAGCGGCGTTTAATCCAGCCAATGTAGTACCTGGTATTAGTTTCTCTCCCGATCGAATGTTGCAAGGCCGACTATTCTCATATGGTGATGCACAACGATACCGTTTGGGGGTAAATCATCATCTTATACCTGTCAACTCACCCAAAGCGGTTAAGCACCCACACAGTTTCCATCGCGACGGTGCTATGCGTACTGATGATAATTTGGGTAGTGAATTACATTACGAACCAAACAGTTATGGCAATTGGGAGGACAGTCCCGAAGACAACCTTCCAATAGAAAAAGGTGGAGATGTGTATCGTTATGACTTCAGAGAAGATGATAGTGATTATTTCACTCAACCAGGAATGTTGTTTAGGGCTATGACGGATGAACAAAAGGAAGTGTTATTTGACAATACCGCCAGAAATATGGGCGACTCCACTCTTCAAATAAAGCATAGACACATCTATCATTGCTATATGGCTGATGCTGATTACGGAAAAGGTGTTGCAAACGCAATGAATATCTCCATCGATGATGTAGATTTAAACTTGCCAAAACGTGATTCTCATATCAATCAGAAAAGAGCAAACAATATGCATCCAGAATTAAATGTGCCTACACAACCAGCTTGTCCAGGGCGAGAGATTCATACTAATACACATGATTATATTGAACCAGAGAATGATCCATGGTTATTGTAGAAATACATGTAACTTGCAAAGTGTAATTTATTAAAACAGAGGAGTCGGTCTATGAGATTGACTCCTTTGTAGTTTTATGGAGGTATGTAGATAAGTATTTGCTTGTAGTTATTTCTTTAGTTGAATTTAATAACGAAAAACCTTCTTAAAGATCAAAATCATCCAATGATATCAAGGATTTTGAAACGGCATAAAGCGCTAAGCCTGATTGGCTTCGTATCCCTGTTTTAATAATAATGTTTTTACGATGAGATATTACTGTATGTACACTGATGCAGAGTATTTCGGCAATTTCCTTATTTGTATATCCTTTTATTATTTGTAATAGCACCTCTGTTTCTCTTTCCGATAATGGATCATCTTCATCACTATTTCCATTTGTGATTTGCTTTTGATCCAGTTGTTTTGTGATGGTTGAAATCAGCTGTGACCTATTTTCAAAAATGTTTAATGCAAAATCATACAATGCACCCGTATTATTATCTAGAGCATACATGTTAATGTATGCAATGAGAAGGTGAGGATATTGCTTTCTTATTTTCTTTACATCTTTGATATTGTTGTAAATGAACAGGGGATTAACGATGAGTAAATTTATTTTCTTTTTTAATAAAGTCTTCTCAATATCCTCAAATGAAAACAGTCGAGTGATGAAATAATCATTTTCTGAGTTATATAAAATAGTGGAAAGTCCTTCGAAAAGCAGATCAGATGATTCTGCAATCACAATATCTATTACTTTTTCCATTTGCAACTGCAATCTTTTTCAAATTCTCTACCAGCAGGAATTAAAATTGTTTCTTCTATTAGCGAATGAATGTAGAGGTCAAATTCCAATTCAAGAAGTGAGGTTAGAAGTCTTCGACGTAAGTTTAAAGAGTTTTCAATTTTAATATGTTTCAAGAGCAATTTTTTCAAGTCTGCCAACTTCAACTCTATGTCTGTATGATGTTCATAATACTCCATGGCTGAGTATTTATCATTACATGGTATATTGTTGTATGTAACCAATTCAGTGAAGTAGGGAAAAGCCACATTGTCCTCATAATCCAAGTGTTCAAGTACCTCTTCATAGTAGGTGTTGAAAAACTTTTCCAATAACAATAACTCCTTTGAGGCATGTTGCTCTTGAAGTTCATGAATGTAACTCCTTATTTCTGGATATTTGTATTTGCGATAATAAATATGACTGTTTCTCAAGAATTCAATAATCCTCAATATATCATCGCAAGTTAAAGGGTCTTGTACTTTGTTTTTATAACCATTGTATAGATTGGCTACTGAAATAAAAAGAGTTTCACTAATATCATATTGCTTGCAAAGCTGACTTACTGTAAGTTCGCTTATTCTCAAATCAATATTGAAGTGTTGCATAAATAGTAGCAGAGAAGGGTTTCCTTCAATTAAGTCTACCATCTTCATATAGGGTTTTACCTCTATCTTTTGCATTCTATACATATACGGATCTATTTATTAATCTATTGAGCTTTTATTAATAGATAAGTTACCTACGATTAAAATTTTGACACAAAGATAATTGTTTATTGCATATTACGAACAACTCTGTAATCAAACCTATTTGTTAAATAGTTCGGGTCAACGCATATTACTTCTGTAAAACAATACACAGTACAATTTTATTTTCACTTTCATACCCCATTCAATATACTTTAATATATATATCAGCATATCCCCTTAATAGAGGATATTTCCACATTATTTTCATTATATATAGGGATTGTAGAGAGATAGAGTTCGTTGTAAATTTGCATCGAATTAAAAATCAAACTATATATATGAAAGCTCATAAGCAAAGTCTGCTGAAGTGGATTTTGATTTTAATATCATTTACGCTAACACACTTTTCTTGGGCAAGCAATCTTGCAATGGTGAGCGGAAAGGTAACATCAAATACCAAGGAAATAATATCATACGCGACTGTACATCTGAAAGGAACTACCATTGGGAGCATGACAGATGATAATGGCGACTACTCTATCCAGGCTCCCGCAGGAAGCTACACATTAGTTGTATCCATGATGGGATATAACACTGTGGAGCAATCCGTTGTTCTTATAAATGAAGAAAATACAATTCTAAATATAACAGTAGATGAACAAAGTTCTATTCTCGACGAGATTATCATTGTAGGTGATAACGAAGCTAGTCGCCTAAAGCAAAAAGGTTTCACCGTAAATATGGTATCGGGAGGTAGTTTAAATCTTCAATCCATTCAAGCAACAGAGATGCTAGACAAAACTGCTGGTGTGAGGATACGTCAATCGGGAGGAGTAGGTTCTAATATTGATTATAACATCAATGGGTTATCAGGCAATTCGGT
>DATERO010000200.1:0-5366 GCA_035271465.1 Dysgonamonadaceae bacterium
GACAGATGTATTATTAGGGGTAATAATATTGTCCTAAGTAATTAGGTTCAATAAATCATTGCTTGTTTTAGTTTAACCAATAACAGAAAACAACAGAACTATTGGATCGTTTTGCTCAGATTTAGTGTTGATTTCTGCAAAAGCTGAACTTTATATCAAAATCATTACCTAAACACAAAATTAAATGTGAGTTGTTTTTTTCTTATATTTGCATCCTAAAAAAAATGATAGATTATGGACGAGAAAATAATTATTCTTGACTTCGGTTCTCAAACTACTCAACTAATTGGTCGTAGAATACGAGAACTAAACACATATTGCGAAATAGTTCCTTATAATAAATTTCCGTTTGGAGATAAAACTGTGAAAGGAGTTATTTTGTCGGGTAGTCCATTTTCAGTAAACGATGAGGAAGCTTTTAAAACAGATTTATCAAAGATTAGAGGACAATATCCGGTATTAGGTATTTGTTATGGAGCGCAACTCATTGCTCAATCTGAAGGAGCAAGTGTAACAACAATTGATTCGCGAGAATATGGGCGTGCTGAATTAACCACTTCAGCACAAGATGAACTTTTTGACGACATATATTCAGTTTCTACAGTTTGGATGTCGCATGGAGATACCATAACAAAGTTGCCTTCTAACTTCCAACTTACTGCTTCTACGGCAGATGTTGAAGTGGCAGCTTTTCATATTAAAGATGAGCCCACATGGGGAGTTCAGTTTCATCCTGAAGTTGTTCACACAGAAGAAGGGGTAAAGATCCTTTCTAACTTTTTGAATATTTGTGGTTGTAAGAGAAGTTGGACTCCAGCCTCTTTCGTAAAATCAACTGTCAAGAGTTTGAAAGAAGAACTAGGTAATGATAAAGTTATATTGGCACTTTCGGGAGGTGTGGATTCATCTGTTACTGCAGTACTGCTTCATAAAGCCATTGGCAAAAACTTAACTTGTGTATTTGTTGACCATGGATTGCTTCGCAAAAATGAATTCGAAGATGTGTTGACAGATTATGAGCATTTAGGATTAAATGTAATTGGGGTAAACGCCAAAGATCGTTTCTATGAAGAGCTAGCAGGGGTCGTCGATCCTGAAGAAAAGCGAAAAATAATCGGTAAAGGATTTATTGATGTTTTTGATGAACAGGCTCATCACTTAGAAGATATAAAATGGTTGGCGCAAGGAACTATTTATCCAGATATAATTGAATCGCTTTCTATTACTGGTACTGTCATCAAAAGTCATCACAATGTTGGAGGCTTACCAGAGAAAATGAACCTAAAGCTTTGCGAACCTTTGAAATTGCTTTTTAAAGATGAAGTAAGAGAAATTGGTCTTGAGTTAGGAATGAAACCTTATCTCATTCATCGTCATCCTTTTCCAGGACCAGGATTAGGAATAAGAATACTAGGAGAAATTACTGCTAAAAAAGTGGCAATTGCACAAGAGGCTGATCATATTTTCATCTCTAATCTTCGCGCAGCTGGTTTGTACGACGAAGTGTGGCAAGCTGGTGCAATATTATTGCCAGTACAATCAGTGGGTGTGATGGGAGATGAACGAACTTATGAAAATACTATTGCACTACGTGCAGTAACATCTACTGACGCAATGACTGCTGATTGGTCTAAACTCCCTTATGAGTTCTTAGCAAAGGTATCAAATGAAATAATCAATAAAGTGAAAGGCGTTAATCGAGTTGTCTATGATATTTCTTCAAAACCACCTGCTACTATTGAGTGGGAGTGATGAAAAAGGATGAGATTTAAAATAAACATAATGCGCAGTATAAGAATGATTAATATCTTAAACTGCGCATTACTTATTTCAAATAACGAGTTGTTTGAAAGAAGGATAGGCTACAGAAATTTAAATTTCATTCAACGTTTTATCAGTCTTGAGTTTTTTTGCTTCTTCTTTTAATTCTGGATAAACAATGCGAGAATGATAAATTGTTTGTAGCTTTTCAATGAATAGCTCTTTTATCATATCAACTTCTCTAAAAGTGATCGGAGCTTTCTGGAATAGTCCTTCTTGCATTTGTGAATCAATCAGTTTGGTAACTAGCTTCCTTATGGACTCTTCTGTATATTCCTGTAAACTGCGCGATGCAGCTTCCACAGTATCTGCCATCATAAGTATAGCTGTCTCTTTACTAAATGGATTAGGTCCTGGATACGAAAAAGCTGCGCTATCTATCTCTTTACCTGGATTAGCATTTTTCCAAGAGTTGTAGAAGTATTTCGGTGTACTTGTTCCATGGTGTGTTGCAATGAAATCAATTATTTGTTGAGGTAAGCCTTCTTTATGTCCCATTCTGACACCTAGTCGAACGTGATCGATAATTATTCGTGCACTCTCTTCGAAAGGAAGACCAGCATGAGGGTTCATACCTGGTGATTGGTTCTCAGTAAAGAAAGCAGGGTTTTCCAACTTGCCAATGTCGTGATAAAGTGCTCCCGTTCTTACTAATGATGGATTTGCTCCAATCTCTACAGCCGCTGCTGCTGCAAGGTTAGATACTTGCATTGAATGTTGGAATGTTCCAGGTGCTTCTTCCGATAGTTTACGCAATATTGGCTTATTTATGTTTGCTAACTCCACCATACTCACGCCTGAAATAAAACCGAAAGATTTTTCAACCATATATACCAGTAGGTAGGAGAAGGTTATAAAAATAAAATTGATGAGGAAATAGATGAGCGTTTCCCAACTTATTTTTGTTATATCTCCCTCTTGAGCTAATACTAAGCCAATATATACAATAATGTAAGATCCTAAAATAATAAAAGAACTTCTTATTAACTGAGAACGCTCGGTAAGCTCTTTCAGATTAAAGATACAAATCATTATAATTGTCATCTGCAAAATCATAAACTCAAATGCAAACGAAACCATGAGCGTACATATTAGCACTGTGATCAAGCTGCCAAAAAGTGCTGTCCGTGAGTCTATAAAGGTTCGTATGAGTATAGTGACAATTGCAAAGGGGATTATATAGACATTGAAGAAGTTATAACTTACATTGATGGCGGTTAGAATAACAAAAAATGTAATTAAGAGCACCATAAATGTAACATGCTTCCTATTTCGGTACTCGTTTATCCTGAAAAAACGCAAGTACATAAAGAAAGATCCCATTAATATGGAAACAAGCATAAACTCTCCTAGTATAATCCAATTAGATCTGCCACTTGCTCCTGTTCTATCTTGAGATACCTTTTTTAGTGATGAGAGAATATTATATACATTGTGATCAACAATTTCTCCCTCACCAATAATTCGTTCTCCTGCTTGAACCATACCTAATGTAGGTGAGACTTGTTGAATAAACTCATTTTTGGCTTTATCAGATGTGACTACATCATAGACAATGTTTTCTTGCAAATAATTATTTATACCTGCTGCTTTGAGTACATTTACTTCTAATGATGAAGGAGCATTTGTTACTATTTCTTCATACGCTGATTTTATGGTATAGAATGACTCTAGATCTCTTGTTTTAGCCTCTTTGTCTTCTCGCAATCGGAGAGTCTTTTTCTTAGTTGCAGCAATTTTATCATACTCTGCACTATTGATTATTCCTTTTTTATATATCTCTAATAGGCTGTTTCTAATATATCCAATATATCTTCGCTCTAATTTACTAAGAGAAGGATCCAAATTTGAATCAGCGTCAAACTCGGCGATTGCTTCTGTTTCGGCAGCTTTGTCTATTTTATAGTACGGTTCATAAAAAACTAATATACTATCTTGATCTTGTTGTAACTGTTGTTGGGATTTAAATATTGGAAAGTCAAATGGTGCTGTTAGTAAGCCATATCGCCACGGGCGACCTTCGTTAAAGGAATACTTAAATTTTCCTTGTCGTGGAAACACGTACGTAATTAACAATGTCGCCAGAATAAAAATTAGTGGAACATATACCCGAGTTTTAATGCGAAATTTTGGCTTCGATTTATTCATGTTAATAGTTTAATCGTGAAATCATCTTTAATGGTTAAAACATTAAATTTACGTACTTTGTTTAAACGGAATTATTTACAAGATAGTATTTAAAACTTAAAAGTCTATTTTATTTACAATTCTTTCCGTAGCTCCAGCATTTGTATATATATATTCTGCTGCTTTTTCACCTGCAATTTCGAGATCTTCGGGAGCTGTTACAAAATTTTTAAGTACTCGGTTAAATTCAGTTTCGTTTGAAATTGTATATCCTCCTCCATTTTCTATAAGTTCACGTGCTTCAATGAATTTACGGTAATTTGGACCAAAGATTACAGGAATTCCATATACAGCAGCTTCTAACAAGTTGTGGATACCTGCCCCAAAGCCACCACCAATATAAGCAATTTCTCCATATCGGTATGCAGAAGATAATAAGCCAAAGTTGTCAATAATTAAACAATCGAAGTCCAGAATGTTTAACTCCGATGCATCAGAGAATCTAACAAATGGTCTTCTTAGCTTGCTTTCTATCTGTTTCAAATGGGGTTCATCAATTAGATGAGGTGCAATGATTAGTTTTAGATAAGCATGTTTGTTGAAATAATTGATAAGTATATTTTCATCTTCTGGCCATGAGCTACCTGCAACAAGCACTGCTTGATTATTTTTCAAAGTTGCAAATTTTTCTACAACGGGTAATGATAATGCCTCTTCTTTTATTTTCACCACCCTATCCATCCGAGTATCACCCATAACAGTAACGTGCTTTATACCATGTTCCAATAATAATCTTTTTGAGGCTTTGTCTTGAACAAATATTTCAGTGTAATATTTAAGAATCTTTTTATAGACATCTCCCCAAGGCTTAAAGAAAAGCTGATTAGGACGAAAAACGGCTGAAGTCAGGTAAATTGGAATCTTACGTAAATAGAGTTGATGTATATAGTGATACCAAAACTCATATTTTACAAATATGGCTATTGTTGGATTCACTAAATCAAGAAATTCATTTACATTTTTCTTCTTATCAAAAGGAAGATAACAAACTACATCGGCAATTTCATTGTTTTTTTGAACTTCGTATCCTGATGGTGAGAAGAAAGATAATAATATTTTGTAATCTGGCTTTTCTCTTTTTATTATTTCCATCATTGGTTGTGCTTGTTCGTATTCTCCCAATGATGCTACATGAAACCAAACATATTTATTGGATTTGTCGATCTGTTTTTTTAAAATCTCATAAGTTTGCACATGACCCTTTGTTATCAAACCGGCTTTTTTGTGAAAGGGTGCTATCAAGCGAACTAAAAAGGAAAAGATTGAAATAGCTGCGTTATACATACTAAGTATTACTCTTTATTGATGGTTGTAACTGCTCTTTTTAAACGATTAATTGTTTCTTCTTTGCCAATTAA
>DATERO010000201.1:0-2557 GCA_035271465.1 Dysgonamonadaceae bacterium
AAAAAGCACAACATGTAATTAGTTCAGGAAGGAATTCTCAAAATTATAGTAGCTCTCATGTAACTAAATAATAAATAATTGTTGTAAAAAAAATGCATGAGCTTGTTACTTAGAAAATGATGTTCCTCTATTGCCAATGTTTTTACTCTTTTGAAAGAATGAGAACTTAAACAGATCTTTAAAAATCTTCGCCTCTTTGTTTATCTCTACACCCACCCCCTGTGTAGTCGGCGCAAGTTTGTAGTAACGCTCATTTGCTTTGTTAAAAGCACGCAACCTGAGCCAATTTGTCAAATCGTACTTCACATCAAACTCTCCGATAAAGGACTCCTGGTCATCATACATTTGGCTATCACCATAACTCAAATTGGTTGAAACATGTAATCTATCATTAAATAATCGAGTGGACACTTCTACACCCATACGAACATCATCAAACGATCCATTTTGAGTTTTTAAATTTGTACTAATACTCCAGTTATCATTAAGTGCACTAGCAAAAAGAGCATCCAACCCTTTAGTCAATGCACTTGCAGCAAAATTAGTAAATATATCATTACCAAAGCCAAGATCGGGATTGCCTGATGCTCCATAAAAACTATTTGTGGTAACTAAATATGCAAATTGACGTATACGAGTTTCTTCAGTATTAATTAAACTTTGAACTTTCTGTTTTACATCCTGTGAAGCTTCAGGTAACTCAATATCATAGTACAATTCCATTGCATCTAAATCACCACGTATCTCAAGCAATGCATTAACCGGAATTCTGGTGGAAGAAACATTAGAGTCATGCGAGAAACTCTCACTTAGGGTAGTCAAATCTGCCTTCACCTGATGATATGCAGTAATATTGAATTTTGTTTGAAGTGGATCACCCATGAAGTTAAGTTTACTTCCCTCTTTAACCTTAAAGTTTATTTTCTTAAGCCCTTGTAAATTATGGCTAGCTTCGCCATCTTCAGCAATATATTCACCGTATATTCTTATTTGAGGGTCAGATTTAGTGTTGTAGTTAATATTTAGTTCACCAGTTCCACTTATTGCAATTTCATCTCCTGTTCTTGGGTTATATTGTACTCCTAAGTCTAAGTCAGGATCGAAGTTTACAGTTACCTGCATGTCCATAAGCATTCCACTTGATGATACATTAGATATTGGTCCTTTTGACTCATCTCTTTTTTTCAAAAAAGATAAAGAATCATTATCAACAGGTGTATTTATATAAACAATCCCTTTATACTCAGTCGCAGATGCAGTTTGAGGCAACTCTATTTTCACCTTCGATTTGCTCCCATTACTTATATTAGCTGTACCAAATAGTCCAGTGGGAGAACCATTGATGTTTATATCGCCATTCATTTTCAAAACTCCATGTGCCATCAAGTCAGTACGATCAGGATTGTTCAACAACATAAAATCATCTAAACTTATATGTGCTTCATAATCTAATCGACCAAAATTATCGCTGTGATTTAAAACAAGTCCTATTTTCGCTTGATTGTCATTATCATCTAAAATCACCAGGTCTTTAAAACCAACATTATCTCTGTTCACCCTAATTGTATCCGAGATGCGGTATTCAACATTTGTATAATCAACCTTTAAAACGCCTTCATTTATACCCAACCAACCCTCTATAATTGGAGCTGAAGTTTTTCCTCCAACTTCAATTTTAGTGCTCATCGAACCTTCAAGCTTGCTGAATGTTTCTGTTGCAAATGGCTGTATCCAACGAAGAGGGAACTGCTCTATGAGCACATCAACATCAATATCTTTATCGGCTCCAGTAGGAACAAAACCAGTGATACTTGTATGACGCTCACCATTTTTCGCAATATAAACATCTAGCTTCAATCCATCGTCTACTGGATTATAAATACTCTTGATATGAAGCGTCCCAATGGTATCTTTATCAGTACGTATATTTTCAATATTGAAATGATCCGTATAAACAATTGGATCTTTGAGTGCTTGATGAACTATCAAATCCCCATCAATAGTTCCTTTGATATTTTTTATATTAAAAGCAGAAAGTATATTTGCCAACTCTGCACCATCAAAATTTACACTAATGCTATCTTCTCTATTTGCAGAAGCTATTCCATTGATGCCAAACTGTTCACGGCCTTCATGCATTATACCTATATTCCTAACTTCAATGTAATTGCTTGTGTTTTTGATAGTCCCTTCCTGAATGTGAACCTCCTTGTTATTGAAAAGTATTGTTGCAGGATGAATCAATAAGTTAGTTATCAGACTATCGTTTACATCTTTATCAAAACCAATTGAAGCTTGCAACTCTCCATTGGATTTAATAACGTTGTTATTCATATCAAAGAACAGTTTGTTTACTACTGAGTCCAATGCTACATGCGTTGTTAGCTTGCCATTTATGTAGCCATCATCTTGTACCAAATAGGTGTTTGCACCTAAATCTATTCCAATTTTTTCATCAATTTTCAAATCAATTTTTGATTGACGAATATCATTCGAACCAAACATTAACCGTGGCACCCTAACGTTAATGACACTTTGCTTTTCAGGGATATCTATT
>DATERO010000202.1:0-12297 GCA_035271465.1 Dysgonamonadaceae bacterium
CTCTTCCTTTTTGGGCTTTAGTTTTATTTTTTTATACTGATCCATATTTAATTATATAAATTGATTGTTGGTTGAAAAGAGTAGAAAATGATTTGTTATTGTTTTCTACTCTGCTTTTTCGGGTGCTCCGTTTTTTATAAGATAATTGTATATTTTGAGACATGCCCATGCATCGATAGATGCATACATTTTTTGAGATTCTTTTAATGTCTTCGCTTCCCAGTTTGAGAGACGTTGATTTTTTGCTATCTTTTTGTTGAAGAGTATGGCGTATATTTTCTGAAGACTCATATCTTTAATGCCATAATCTTTTACGAATGTTTGCAAATCTACAAAATTGAGAGGGGCGCAATCTGAGCGTTGTCTGAGAGCAGCAAAGTCGTCGCGTAAAGATAAACCCACCTTCATCACATCTTTACTACAAATCAAATCGTCCAACTCGTCGGGATATTGAATAAGATTTAGGCGAAACAGGAAACACTTGTCAAGCGTTGACAGTTGCATAAGAGCAACTTTGTTGGATGCATTTTTACGAAAAACTGGTTTCGTTTCGGTGTCAAACCCAATTACTTTAAATTGTTTGAGATATCTAACAGCATCTGCTACATCTTCCACCTTGTCAATTACAATTATTTCGCCATTAAAGGTTTCGATGGATAAATCTCTTATTTTTTCTTTTGATATTACTAAACCCACGGAATATCCTCCTCTCCTATTGTATGATCTAGGTTGATATCGTCGAGTGGTTTATAAACCAATGCATGTAAAGGACGCAATACATTTACGAGCTTTTGCCCCCAGTATGCGCGAAAATTTTCTGCTATATCATTAAGAGCAAATACCATTGTCTCTTCTAAACCATGTTGATAGACAGAAACAAAGTTGCGGATATCTTGATAAATATCAGCAATATCCTCAGACACAAATGATGATACAGGCCTATCACTATACTTCATATCTTCAACAAAAACATCTAGATATACATCCTCTTCGGCTAAAACAGAAGCAACTTGATTTGCTATAAGCATATAATCTTGTTCTTTTACAAAAACCTCGGCCATTTGGTCGCCTATGACTTCGACAGAAGGCAAAAGGGTGGCTTTAACGTAGAGCAACGGAAGAATACGTAACATAGTTTTTGCCCATTCTGTACGTGATTTGACCTCCATTTTTTCTAGGAATGAGCAAAACTCAACACCTATAGTAACGAAGTCTAATGTAACAGGAGCGTAAACAATATTATTGTCATTGGAACTTGTCATTTTATTATTTTGATTTTAATATTCATACAAAAGTACATAATATTTTGTAGCGATACAGATATTATTTGATAGATACGAAATAAATAAACAAATAATTGCGTCTTCGCGGCATTTAATGGGAATATAATAACATGCTGCGTAGTTAATAATATGTAACAATAAGCAATAAATTGAATCAGCACAACTGCTTAAAGACTAAAAACTATACAGATACTGCCATAGAAGACCTCACTCTAGTGCTTTACTAAAGACTGAAAAGTGTACTACTAGCCACAATTGAACAAACATTAGCAAAAAGAGATAAAGTCCTAAACAGTAGAGCAAAAGCAAAGAATGACAATTTGACAACAATGCTAGAATAATAGGTAGCTAGAAGATAAAAAAGTAGAGATATTTTGTAAAATGAGTAGAATTGAATATCTTTGTACCAGAAAGTTAGAGGGAGGCAGGATTCACGGCTTTCCTTTTTTTATTTTTAAGTACAACAATGATTGATAAAAAACTTCTGATTACACTAGCAGAGGAGTACCTTGAGACATCCGATAATTATCTAATAGATGTAGTCATAAATACAGGTAATGTAATTTCTATTGAAATAGACAATGACAATGGCGTCAGCATAGATGACTGTGTTGCCTTGAGTCGCTATCTAGAATCGAAATTTGACCGCGAAGAAGAGGATTTTGAGTTGACTGTAGGATCTGCAGGTTTAACATCACCTTTTAAAATACAGCGACAATATCAAAAAAACATTGGGAACGAGGTTGAGGTACTTACCAAAAAAGGGATAAAACTATCAGGTATACTTAAAGAGGTGTCCGATGACAACTTTGTAGTTACTATCTCTAAAAAAGAAAGAGCTGAAGGTGCAAAACGTAAAACAGAAGTGAAAGAGGACTTGCAATTCGGCTATGATGAAATTAAATACACTAAATATCTAATAAGATTTAAATAGCACTATGGGCAAAAAGAAGGAAACCATCAGCTTAATTGATACTTTTTCCGAATTTAATGAATTAAAAAACATTGATAAGACTACTCTTATAAGTGTGTTGGAGGAATCTTTCCGCAGCGTTATATCTAAGATGTACGGTACAGATGAGAACTACGACATTATTATAAACCCTGACAAAGGAGACTTAGAAATATGGCGCAATCGCACCATTGTAGAAGAAGGGGACATACAAGATCCAAATTTGGAAATCAGTTTATCAGAAGCTAGAAAAATAGCAGATGACTTTGAGATAGGCGAAGAGGTTACTGATGAAGTATTTCTTGATCATTTTGGTCGTCGCACAATTTTAAACCTGCGTCAGACTTTATCTTCAAAAATTCTTGAACTAGAAAAAGACAATCTATACAATACATATATTGAAAAGGTAGGACAAATTGTTTCGGGCGAAGTTTATCAAATATGGAAAAAAGAGTTACTTTTGTTGGACGACGACCATAACGAGCTTATTTTACCGAAAACAGAGCAAATACCACGCGATTTCTTCAGAAAAGGTGAGCATGTTCGTGCAATTGTGGCTAGAGTTGAAAATATAAACAATAATCCAAAGATTATTTTGTCACGCACATCTCCCGTATTCTTAGAGCGTTTGTTTGAGATGGAGATACCAGAAATAAACGATGGCTTAATAACCATAAAAGGTATTGCACGTATTCCGGGAGAAAGAGCAAAGGTTGCTGTTGAAGCATATGACGACCGCATAGACCCTGTAGGGGCATGTGTTGGGATGAAAGGTTTTAGAATTCACAGTATAGTTCGTGAATTGAGAAACGAAAACATCGACGTAATCAACTATACAGCAAACACGAACTTATATATACAAAGAGCACTGAGCCCTGCAAAGGTAAACTCAATTGTAATTAAAGAAGAAGAGCTACGAGCAGAAGTCTTCTTGCATCCAGAAGAGGTGTCTCTCGCTATTGGTAAAGGTGGCGCCAACATAAAGCTAGCATCTATGTTAACAGGATATACTATTGAAGTATTCCGCGATATAGATGAGGTGAATGAGGAGGATATCTATTTGGATGAATTTAGAGATGAAATAGATGACTGGGTTATTGACCAGCTGAAGAAAATTGGTTGTTCTACAGCCAAGAATGTACTCGCAACTGACAGAGAGCGTCTTATTAAAGAAGCCGACCTAGAAGAAGTTACTGTTGACGAGATACTTAAAATATTGAAGTCTGAATTTGAAGATGAAGAGTAAAATACTCGCATCTGGTAAAACGCAGAAGAAAACTGGATAAAACGCCTCGCAATCAATTAAATAAGAGAAAAGGTTATATTTATATATGTCTATACGATTAATAAAAGTTTCTAAAGAGTTAAATGTTGGTATCAGCAGTTTAGTTGAATTTCTTGATAAAAAAGGAGTTCAGGTTGAGGCTAATCCTAACACTAAAATAGATGAGAAGCATTACGAAATGCTTAACATTGAATTTGGTAAGGATAAGAAGATTAAAAAAACTGTAGATAAACAGAAAGAAGAACAACTAAGAAAAGAGAAAAAAGAAACTGTAGCAATTGAAGGATACGATCTCCCCGAAGAAGAACAGAAACAAAGTGTGGAAAGAGATAGTACAACAACTACAAGCTTATCTGACGATAATAAGCCGCAATTGAAAATTGTTGGTAGTATCGATCTTGATGACTTAGGTGCTAAGCCTAAAAAGAAACAAGAAGAAAAGAAAGAGGAGGAGAGTAAACAAGAAACTGTTACTTCTAAACCTGTTGAAAAGGATATAGAGGAAACTGTGAAAGTTGAAAAGGTTGACAAAATTGAATCAGTTGAGAAAGAAGAGCTTCCAAAAGAAGACAAGCTGAAGGATAAAGAGGTAGAAGTTAAACCAGAGCCTAAACCTAAAGAAGAGCCTAAACCTGAGCCAGTATCAGAAAAAGAAATAGAACTGCCTAAAGAAGAAGAACTACCTAAAAAGGAAGTTAAAGCAGAAACTACTCAAGATAAAGAAGTGACTGAGAAGGCAACAACAACTGAAGAAAAAACAGTGTCACAAAAAGAAGAAAAAGCAGAGAAGAAAAGTACTCCTGAAGTTCAGAAAGAAGAGGAAAAAAGCACTCCTAAAGTTGAGAAAGCTAGCGATAGTAAACCCGACAAAAAGGTGAAGCCTAAAAAAGTGGTAAAAGCTGAAGAAAAGGTTGTAAAAGCTGAACCTACAAGCAGTGAAGAAGAGAGTGACGAGGATGATAAAGACACAAGTCTTTTCAGACTAAATGACACTAGATTTGAAACAAATATTGTAGTTAAAGGAAGCATAGACCTTGATTCGATAAATGAAAAAACACGCCCTGCACGTAAATCAAGAGCTCAACGCAAGAAAGAGAGACTTGAAAGAGAGGGTAAGGCAAGCTCTAAGAGAGTTAAAGATGAAAATATAAAAGCGCTTAAAAAAGAGAGCATTAATGAGAAGAAAACCTCAGATGATGCGGATGATCCTAAGAAGAAGCGTAAACGCATAAGAAAAGGGAAAGTTAATGTAGAGAAAAGCGTTGATGCCACTAAATCAACTACGAGAAGAATTAGACCTATATTAAAGAAACCTGTCAGAAAAGAGATTAGCGAGGAGGATGTTCAAAAGCAAATTAAAGAAACATTAGCTAGACTTACTCAAAGAAAATCTGGTGGTAGAGGTGGTGCAAGACATCGCCGCGACAAACGAGAGGCTGTAGAACAAAGACAACAAGCAGAACTCAAAGAACAAGAAAGAGAAAGTCGCATATTGCAGCTAACAGAGTTTGTTACTGCAAATGACTTAGCTAACATGATGGATGTTCCTGTAACAGATGTAATATCTACATGTATGAGTATTGGGGTAATGGTGGCAATAAACCAGAGACTTGATGCCGAAACAATAAACATAGTAGTTGAAGAGTTTGGCTTTAAAACAGAATTTGTTAGTGCTGATGTTGTTGAAGCAATAACACAAGAAGAAGATGATGAGGAAGACTTAGTATCTCGACCTCCTATTGTAACTGTAATGGGCCATGTTGACCATGGTAAAACATCGCTACTTGACAGTATTCGCAAAACAAATGTTATTGCCGGA
The DNA here is from genome assembly GCA_035271465.1 of Dysgonamonadaceae bacterium. GTDB lineage: Bacteria > Bacteroidota > Bacteroidia > Bacteroidales > Dysgonomonadaceae > UBA2632. The sequence goes on from DATERO010000202.1 coordinate 5,340, forward strand.
GAAGCTGGTGGAATTACTCAGCATATTGGCGCTTATCACGTAATGCTAGAAAGCGGTAAAAAAATAACTTTCCTAGATACACCTGGTCACGAGGCTTTTACAGCTATGCGTGCACGTGGTGCTAAAGTAACAGACGTTGCAATTATTATTGTAGCTGCAGATGATAACGTGATGCCTCAAACAGTTGAAGCAATTAATCACGCAAGTGCTGCAGGTGTACCTATAGTTTTTGCAATTAACAAAATAGATAAGCCTGGCGCTAATCCTGAAAAAGTAAAAGAAGAGCTTGCTCAAATGAATTACTTGGTAGAGGACTGGGGAGGTAAATATCAATCTCATGATATTTCTGCAAAACATGGAGATGGAGTAGCTGAATTATTAGAGAAAGTTTTATTGGAGGCTGAAATGCTTGAATTGAAAGCAAACCCTGATAGAACTGCATTTGGATCTGTAGTTGAGTCATCACTTGACAAAGGACGTGGATATGTATCTACTATCTTAGTTGAAAATGGAACGCTTAAATCAGGAGATATAATTTTAGCTGGTGCTTACTTTGGACGTATAAAAGCAATGTTCAACGAGCGTAACCAGAACATCGAACAAGCAGGACCAGCTCAACCAGCATTGGTTTTAGGACTAAATGGAGCACCACAAGCTGGAGATAAATTCCACGTGCTTGAGAGCGAACAAGAAGCCCGCTCTATAGCAAGCAGGCGTGAACAGCTACAAAGAGAGCAATCTATTCGCACGCAGAAAATACTCACACTTGATGATATTGGACGTAGAATTGCAATAGGAAACTTCCAGGAACTAAATATTATAGTAAAAGGAGACGTGGACGGATCAGTTGAAGCACTATCCGATTCGTTAATTCAATTATCAACTCCTGAGATACAAGTAAACATTATACACAAAGCCGTAGGACAAATATCAGAATCTGATATAACACTAGCTACAGCCTCAGAAGGTATCATTATAGGATTCCAGGTACGTCCGTCACTTACTGCACGAAGAGAAGCAGAAAAGCATGGTGTAGATATACGTCTATACTCTGTTATCTATGATGCAATAGAAGAAGTAACTGCCGCGATGGAAGGAATGTTATCGCCTGAGATTAAAGAAGAGATTACTGCAAACATTGAAGTACTTGAAACATTTAAGATTACAAAAATTGGAACAATTGCTGGGTGTATTGTACGTGATGGCAAAGTAAAACGTTCTAGTAAGGTGAGATTAATTCGTGAAGGTATTGTTGTTTACACAGGCGAACTTGAGTCATTAAAACGATTTAAGGAAGATGTGAGAGAAGTATCTGCAGGTTATGAATGTGGTTTAAATATTCGCAACTTTAATGATATTAAAATAGGTGATACTGTTGAAGCTTATGAAGAAGTAGAAGTAAGAAAAACTTTATAATAAAATTCAAGAACCAATTGACATTGCAAAATATATAATCTTACCTTGAAAATGAAGGTGGCATTTGAAGTTGAAAAATAACAAATGCCACCAATACACAAGAGAGAGAGAGAAGTAAAATGCTGGTTTATTGGTTTTGAATTTGAACCTATAATTACATTATATATATATCTTAATTATGAGAAAAAGAATTTTTATTACTTTATTTGTGCTAACATCTATAATTGGCGGAAGCACGATTAAAGCACAAAGCAACATTGCATTTGTAAATACAATAGATATAATAAACTCGTTGCCCGACAAAGTTTCTGCTACAAATAGATTAAATACAATCAATCAAAACTATAGACAGGAACTTCAGATTATGCAAAACGAATACAATAAAAAGTATTCTGATTTTATTACCTATCAAGATAACCTAGCAGAAAGTATTAAGTTGAGAAGAATGCAAGAGTTGACAGATCTAGAAAGTCGTATTCAAAACTTCACAAAACTTGCTCAAAAAGATATAGAAGAACATGAACAGTTACTACTAGATCCGATTAAACAAAAAGTAAACAATGCAATTGAAGCAGTAGGTATAGAACAAAACTTTACTGTAATATACGATTTAGATGATTCGGGAATAGTGTTTGTATCACCAAGTGCTGTTAACGCTAATGCATTAGTAAAATCTAAATTAGGTGTGAAATAAAACTTTTACTCAAATAAAAGTGTCAAACAAATCTTCTCTCAAGCCTGGTCCTATTGGTGTATTTGATTCCGGATATGGTGGATTGACCGTATTATCGGAAATAAAAAAACTTATGCCCGAATATGACTATCTTTATTTAGGCGATAATGCAAGAACCCCATACGGAAGTAGATCATATGAATTGATATACGAGTTTACGCTACAAGCAGTAAAATGGCTTTTCTCACAGGGCTGTCAACTTGTAATTATAGCATGCAATACAGCATCTGCAAAAGCTTTAAGAACCATACAGCAGAATGATCTACCACTAATAGACTCTCAAAAGCGTGTATTAGGCGTAATAAGGCCAACTGTTGAATCTGTTGGAGGCATTACAAGGTCGAAACATATCGCTGTGTTAGGAACCGCCGCAACCATCCGCTCTAAATCTTATGAGAAAGAAATAAAAAAACTCAGCCCAAACATTGATATTACTACTGAAGCATGCCCCATGTGGGTACCTTTAGTGGAAAACAGAGAGTATGATAAAGAAGGTGCCGACTATTTTGTGAAACAACATATAGACAGCGTGCTAGAGAAAGATAGAGAGATTGATACAATTATATTGGGGTGCACACACTATCCTTTATTAATAGACAAGATAAGAGCGTTTACGCCAAAGTCTGTAACATTAATTTCTCAAGGAGAATACGTTGCTAAATCTTTAAAAGACTATCTAAGACGACATCAACCAATGGACTCATTGTGTTCTAAAAACAGTGAAACAATTTACTGCACCACTGAATCTGCTGAAAGATTTGAAAGTTTAGCATCGTTTCTTTTAAACGAATCGATAAAAGCAAAGAAAGTAAACTTAAATACAGAAGAATGATTTGGTTTGACATCATAGTTTTAATCGTTCTTTTAGGAGCCTTTATAAAAGGTGCTAGAAAAGGCCTGGCAATGCAATTGGCAGGGTTTGTAGCTATTATAATTGGTGCTATCTTTGCAGGAAAAGCTGCTGAAATAATATTACCTTATATATTAGATGTATTAAATATTTCTGCAAATATAGCCGTAGTGCTTTCCTATGCTTTAGCATTTGTGATTATTGTTTTTGGTATAAAACTGATAGGAAAAATGCTTCATAATATAATTGAAGCACTTCATATTGGCTTTGTAAATAAGATATTGGGAGCAGTTTTAGGGGTGATAACCGCTTCTCTAGTCTTAAGTATATTAGTTAATCTGACTATTATGCTAGACCCTGAAGAGGGTATAATAACGAATAGAATAAAAGCAGAGTCTTTGTTTTATTCATCAATACAAAAAACAGCTCCAACAATAGTACCCTACTTAAAAGAAGAAGTATGGGAAAAACATATTCAAGATAAACTAAATAAGAATGATGAGGAAGAGGAATACAACGAACAAAACTCCACATCAACAGATCGTAGAACCAATCAACTCAAAATATAAAGTACTCAATTCACACATTAATCTATAGAAAATGAGAATTCATAAAGAAGGAAGAAAAACATTGGCATACACGCTACTAATTGGTTTAATAATCAATTTTGGAATGTTCTATTTTTTATACAAAAATATTATCTCCTATATCATTTTTGTTTTAACTGTAGTAATCTTTCTTTTCTTACTCAACTTTTTCCGTTCGCCCAATAGAGTATATTCTGGAGAGGTATTGGGTCGCGTAAATGCACCTACAGATGGTAAGGTTGTTGCACTTGAAAAGGTTTTTGAAAAAGATCATTTAAATGCGGAGTGTATTAAAATATCCATATTTATGACTATTTTTAATGCTCACTCAAACTGGATACCTGTAACAGGTAAAATAACTCATGTATCGCATAAAGAGGGCCGTTTTTTAGCTGCCCATCTCCCTAAATCAAGCACTGAGAACGAACGCTCAATTATTATTATTGAAACCCCTGATGGACATAAAGTACTTAGTAGTCAGATTGCAGGAGCTTTAGCAAGAAGAATAGTTACTTATGTTAAAGCCGATCAAATATGTTATATTGGCGATCCTCTAGGATTCATAAAATTTGGTTCTCGAATGGATATTTATCTGCCTCTTGGTAGTGAAATATTAGTGAAGATGGGAGATGAAGTAAGAGCAAATAGAACATTTATTGCCAACTTACCAGACAACAAGAAACAAAACAAATAGAACTTATACTATAAATAGAATAGCAATGAAAAAGCATATCCCCAATACAATTACCTCAATGAACCTATTCTCTGGCAGTATTGCTATTGTTATGGCTTTTGAAGGTGCTTTTATATGGGTGGTGTTTTGGGTTATACTAGCTGCTATATTCGACTTCTTTGATGGTATGGCTGCAAGACTATTAAATGCATATTCAGAAATCGGAAAAGAGTTGGACTCTCTAGCAGATGTTGTTAGCTTTGGAGTTGCCCCATCTGTAGCAGTTTTTATTTTACTCCGTAATTACACACTCTTTCCTGAATCACTATCGATAATACAACCATACGTTCCCTATTTAGCTTTTATAATTGCAGTATTTTCAGCACTAAGGCTTGCTAAATTTAATATAGACGAAAGGCAAACAAGTTCATTTATAGGACTACCAACACCAGCTAATGCTTTATTCTGGATAAGCTATGTATATGGTATCCATCAAATATCCTCGGAAAATAGTATGGCGCTACATTTAACGCTAGGTTTAATTGTTGCATTATCATTGTTAATGGTTTCAGAAATACCCATGTTCTCATTTAAATTGAAAAATATGAAAGTAAGGGGTAACGAAAAACCAATTATTCTAATAATATGTGCTATTGTTTTTGTGTCATTGTGGGGAATAGCAGGACTTGCATGGACAATTCTAACTTATATTGCTATTTCAATTGTCACGGCATTGATGACCAAAAGGGCCGTTAAATAATTGTAATCAAAACAATGGAATTAAAGTATTCATTACCTTTGAATTCTTTAATCAAAAAAACAGCGAACCTATTATGTTCAAATTTATTATACTTACTATTGGATTATTCTTTCTCTTCACTTTGCTTTTTGGGGTAAGAACAATATATTTTATTATTCGTTTAATTTTTGGAGGTGGCAGAAAGCGACCAACCAGGAGTCAACAGCAGAGCGAGAAACCTGCCTCTCAAGACGATAGAATTATAACCTACAAGAAGAAGGAGTTCGAAATAAGCAACGCCGAAGATGTGGAGTTTGAAGAAATAAAAGATGATGAGAACAACATGTAACAGCTCTTTTCTGTTACTATAACTATATATAAGCAGATTATAAATTACTTCTTCCCTATACAAGTATACGTAAAACCATTAGAAGCAAGTTCATCAGCATTGTAGATATTCCTACCATCTATAACAATATGTTTCTGCATAATCTTAGAAAGAACACTCCAATTGGGGAGTCTAAACTCTTTCCATTCAGTAACTAATATTATTGCATGAGCATTGTTAGTAGCATCATAAATATCTGTTGAATACTCAACTTTATCACCAAAATAACTTTTAGCTTCATCCATCGCTGCTGGATCGTAGACCCTAACATTTACTTGATGATCGATTAACTTGTGTATTAAATTTATTGAAGGAGCATCTCGCATATCATTTGTGCCTGGTTTAAAGGATAAACCCCAAACAGCAACAGTAAGTCCAGCAACTTTACCTTCAAAATAATGGAGTAGTTTCTTAAATAGTATCTCTTTCTGCGCATCATTTACCTTCTCAACAGCTTCTAAAATTCTCATTTGATAACCATAGTTTTTGGCAGTTCTTATAAGAGCTTTTATATCTTTTGGAAAACAACTACCGCCATAACCTGCGCCAGGATATAGAAAACTTTTACCAATACGAGAGTCACTACCCACTCCACGCCTTACCATTGACACGTCAGCTCCTACCAACTCACATAAGTTGGCTACATCATTCATAAAGCTTATACGAGTTGCCAACATTGCATTAGATGCATACTTTGTCATTTCTGACGAAAGTACATCCATAAATATAACCCTAAAGTTATTCAACAAAAATGGACGATATAGCTTTGACATCATTTCTTTGGCTCGTTCATTTTCAACCCCAACCACTACCCTATCAGGACTCATAAAATCACTTACCGCAGCGCCCTCCTTTAAGAACTCTGGATTTGAAGCAACATCAAATTCTATATGCCCTAGATTTCTATCTGAAAGCTTTTTAGATATCAGTTGCTTAATTTTTGCTGTTGTACCTACAGGCACAGTGCTTTTAGTTACTACAAGCAGATAGTTTTGCATATATTCAGCAATAGACTCAGCAACTTTATACACTGCAGTAAGGTCGGCATTACCATCTTCGTCAGAGGGAGTTCCAACAGCAATAAAAAGAATAGCAACATCATTTATAACAGATTCCAAATCTGTGCTGAAATGCAAGCGATTTGCCTTATGATTCTTGGTTACAATGCTTTTCAAACCAGGTTCATAAATAGGTATTTCTCCTTTATTAAGCATCTCTATTTTATTCGAATCGATATCAATACAAGTTACATTCAATCCCATTTCGGCAAAACATGCACCTGATACCAAACCAACATAACCTGTTCCTACTACTGCTATATTCATTATTAGTTTTTTAATCTAAGAAAAATTCTCTTTTAAGTTTAATTGAAAGTTTTAGTGCCTAACTGCTTTTTAAGGTTGTGTATGGGGTAAATAATAGCTAATATACATATAACACAAACAACTATAAAGGTGAGTAATACATCTGTAAACTTAACTATAACCGGATAGGCATCAACAAGATATGCACCTGGAGTGCCACCCAATTTTAAAAGTCCAAAATGTTGTTGTAAAAAGCTTATAGCTACTC
>DATERO010000203.1:0-6198 GCA_035271465.1 Dysgonamonadaceae bacterium
TGAGGAATTGCAGGAAATCAAACAAGGTGAAGATGAAAACGATGTTTCGTTTTTGTACCAATACAAAATCAGAAACAATCCGGAAGTTCATGATTCGGTTCTGATAGTGGATGAAGCATCTATGGTCAGCGATATTTTGAGCCAAGGCGAGTTTTTCCGCTTTGGAAGTGGGCATTTGTTGCGAGACCTAATGACTTATGGAAGAATTCAAGAAGCTACCACTACCAGCAAAATTATTTTCATTGGCGACCCTGCTCAGTTGCCACCAATAGGAATGAACTTCTCCCCTGCACTTGACCCGAATTATCTAAGTGAGACTTACAAGGTTTCTGTTTCGCAAGCGGAAATGAAGGAAGTGAAACGTCAAGATGCCAACAATGGCATTTTGATTTCGGCCACTAAAATAAGGCAGTGCCTTACTTCTGGCTACTTCAATGATTTTGATTTGAGAGAAAATGGACGGGACATTTTCAATCCAGCTTATCAAGATTACTTAGAAACCTACAAGGCGCAACAAGACCAAAAAATAATCATCTGCTACAAAAACAAAACAGCACTTGATTTGAACCGAGCTATCCGCAGAGAAAAATTTGGAGATGATTTACCCATACAACCATCTGACACAGTTATCATAGGAGGAAACAATTACCGCTTAGGTATCATGAACGGTGAATTTGCGGTTGTTTCAGAATCAAGTCCACAGGTTGAAAGCAGAGATGTTAGTTTTTACATTGAAAAAGGAAAAACAAAAACTGTTAGATTAACTTGGAGAGGAATTAGCCTTGTTTTACCTGATGAAAACAATCAGCCCAAAACCATAAACGGATTTATTTTAGAAAACTATCTATACGGTGATAACTACTTAAAACCCGAAGAGCAAAGAGCCCTTTATGTGGATTTTAAAAACAGGCATCCCAAACTAAAAAAGGGTACAGAGGAATTTAAGGAAGCCATTATCAACGATAAGTATTTCAATTGCATACTTTTGAAATACGGTTATGCAGTAACCTGCCACAAAGCCCAGGGCGGTGAATGGTCAAATGCCTTTGTATTTTGGGACAGAGGAACGCAAGCCAACTTCAACTTTTATGAATCGGAACATAACCGCTCAGGTAAGACGAATTCAGAATTTTACCGTTGGGCATATACAGCAGTTACCAGAGCATCCAAGAAACTGTTTTGCATCAATCCACCGTATTTTTCATCCTTTTCAGGCATGAATTTTATTGACGTGAATGTTCAACAAGCCTTCAATGAGTTGACAGGACAATCAAATCCGACAACTGAAATCAATATCAATGAAGTTTTGCCGGAATTGAAAAAATTTGGTTTAGTTGATGCACCATTGACTATCCAAGATCATTTTATTCATAGGTGGTATAATCTCCGAAAACATTACATAGATATTGAAGCTTGGCAGAAAGTTGGGCATGAAATACGATATATCTTCAAAAGAGAAGCCCAAACAGCAGCATTCAAACATTGGGTTAATGGTCAGAATGTTTTTAAAAGCAATTTTCAAAAGTTACCTGCACAAACCAATTCTGATGAGTTATTTGAAACCATCACAAAAATACTAGAGTGTGCTACTCCGATTGTAGTAAACAGGAACAACATTGAAGGTATTCTGACCCAAATTGAATTTGATGTAGCCATTGAAGAAGAGAAGCCATTCTTGAAAAAGCTATTCGATTTTATAAGTAAAGGTTTATCAAAAGATGAAATCATTACCGAAATCCAGCATCTCGAATACCGTGAAAGATATACCATAGATAATAATGGACGGTCTTGCATAATTGACTTTGAATATGATAAAGCAGGTTTTTTCGGTCGAGTGCTTCCATTAGAAAAGAAATGTGACTGCCCCGAAATTCTAGGCAGAATCAAATCCATTGTAAAAAACCTAAAAGAAACTGATTATGTCATTTAAAGAAATCAAAGAACTTAGACAAGCAGGTAAGCTTGATGAAGCTTTGCAAATGGCACATCTAGCTTTGGAGGTGGAGCCCGACAACATTTGGAATAAACGGGCTGCCGCATGGGTGTATTATGAATATCTCAAAAAGAACGCTCAACCTGAATTATATGAAGCATTCAAGGATAATCTTATAAAGATTAAAGACCTGCAATTACCCGAAGATGAGAAAATGGTGTTTGACAATTGTGCATGGCAAATTGGTAGTTTAGTTTTTGCATTACAGAATACGGAGCATGTTGATTATGGCAAAATCAATGAGTTATTTGAAATTATCAGAGACTTTAATTTCACCAAGCCATCTGAGGCGTATTCTTTTATTTACAAAGCCTTTCACAAAGGCTATCAAAACTGGTCAAACTATCTAACTTTTGCCGACTGGTGGAATTTTGATAATCTTCGTTCCGAAGACTATTTAAAAGAGGAGTTCAAGGACAAAAAGATGATGTCTATTGCTGAACAAGCATACATTGCCTATTCCAAGAAGCTTTTGGAAGGAGAAGCTTTAGATCCTTTTGGACAACAAAGAGCCATTGACAAGGAAAAGATCCAATCATTCTTGCCAAAACTGGATGCTTTGATAGACAAACATCCTAACTATCAATACCCGCCTTATTTCAAGGCAAAACTCCTTTTGGCATCAGGTAGTGATGAAAATGTTCTATCTGCATTTTTGCCTTTTGCCAAGCAAAAAAGAAATGACTTTTGGGTGTGGGAACTGATGGCAGAAATTTTCTCAGAGGATAAAGACATACAGTTTGCGTGCTATTGTAAAGCCTTGAGCCTAAAAACTCCCGAAGACTTTTTGGTTAAGTTGAGACAGACTTTCGCGAAAGTACTCATTGAAAAGAGAATGTACAATGAAGCCAGAACAGAAATCCAAAGAATCATTGAAACAAGAGAGAAGAAAAAATGGCCCATACCAAAACAAATAGTACTATGGACAGAACAAGAATGGTATAAATCTGCGACAGTTAAAAAAGACAACCAAGATTTGTATTCAAATCATATCAAGCAAGCAGAGGAAATATTGTTTCAGGACATACCGGAAGAACTCATTGCAGTTGAGTTTGTGAACGAAAACAAGAGTATGCTGAATTTTGTGAAGGATAAGCGGAAATTTGGATTCTTCAATTACTCAGGCAATTTGACGAAACCACAAATTGGCGACCTTTTAAAAGTACGTTTTAATGGAGACGGACAAGATGGTTTTTATAAAATCCTTTCTGCTAAAAAAGCTGACTCTAATGTGGCATCTGATGCAATGAAAGATTTTGAAGGAACAATAAAGGTAATTTCTCCACAAAACTTTGGTTTTATAGAAGACATCTTTGTTGAACCCAAAATTATAGAAGAAAGCAAGCTAACTGATGGACAGCAGGTAAAGGGAAGAGCGATACTATCATTCAATAAAAAGAAAAATGAATGGGGATGGAAAGCAATAGAAATCAAATAGCCAACCCTCACAGCCACACACATTGCCAAGCCGCTCAAGCCTACGCTAAAACCCAAGCTTGGCAAAGAGTGTTTCTGTCCCAACCCACGACCAAAACGACCGACAAACAAACGGACGAAAAAGAACAACGAAGGCACAACATCACCTATACGCAAGCAGGGGTTTAGCTTCGCTGATTTTCAATTCGTGCTTCGTAGGACAGGAAAGTGGTAAATTTAAAGTTCAGTTCTTCGTATGAAGTTCAGTGGTAATATGCCCTGCCTGCGTATAGCTGAGAACCGTTGTAACAATGACCACCAATTATTCTAATTTCTGTTTTTGGCTCTTTAAATTTTTGAGCCCATTCTGGTAAATACACAAGCAACTTATTTCCTGTTTTCCGCATTGGGACACCCAAAAAAATAATTCATTAATAATTTTATAAGTTTATAGGTCAAAGAGTAGGCTATAATCTCCTGAACATGTTTCTATTACAGTCTTTGTGTCAAATCAAAGATTATTAATAAAAATACTTTTATTGATAAGGCTAAATTATTAAAAAAAACGAGTTTCACAAAAAACACTCATTATAACATGAATTAAGCATTAATAAACTTATCTTCCACAGCAGAACTTTACTCTGTTTTTGCAAAAAAATAAAGATAGAGCTAATTCCTAAAGGCAACAAATATCAATATTAACAATAACACATTTCTTAGCCACATATCATTTTATACTGTTTAGCTTGCTACGCAAGCAATTGGTTGTAAATTTCAAAAATTGTTTTTACTAACAATTTAAGTTAATTGATTTTGTGGCGCTCAGTGGCACAACTTACTATTTTAACAAATTAATGATTCTTTCAAAACACATCAATTGCTTTAATATTAACGCTTTTAGAGCTATTTTGCTTTTCTTAAATACACATAGTGAAAAATTTGGGACACCCAAAAATAGCAAATTATTTTCACATCTCGCTGATTAACAACGGATTAGCTTTGGTGTCCCAAAAAAGTGCGGAACTCAGGAGAACAACGAAGGCACAACATCACCTATACGCAAGCAGGGGTTTCGTGCTTCGTAGGACAGGAAAGTGGTAAATTTGAAGTTCAGTTTTTCGTAGGAAGTTCAGAGGTAGAAAGCCCTGCCTGCGTATAGCTGAATCCCGTTACCTGCAAGTGTAAAAAGCACCGCTGCCAATAATAAACAGAATGATAAATTTTAAACTTAAAGCTAATAAAATGAAATTTCAAACATTGACCCTAGCTGTATTTTGTATTACAGTATTATTTAGTTGCTCTAAACAAAAAACAATAGAACTTCCATTAAGTCATCAGAATGGATATGGTTATTTTAACTCTGCACTTGGTGGAATTTCACCATATTCCGAAGAGGAGAATAATCCGTGGAAAAAAACTTATCTATCAGTAAAAGGAGCTCCTGAAAATTGGACTGAAATAAAATTTGGAGACATTGAGACAAATATCTATCAATCAGTTTACCAAAACTATTTACTTGGGAATATTACTAAAGACAGATACGAAGAGTTGCAAAAATCATGGGATTGGGAACCTGATACTCTTGCATTGTCAAAAGAACCATTAAAAACTAAAATAGCATTTGCCTTTGGTAAAGATTCAGCAGGAGTAACCAACATGATAGTTGACGCAAATAATAATCTTGATTTTAGTGACGATAAAAGCTTTATACCCTATAATTTTTCGCCAAGTGAGAAAATAAACATGGATTCTGTAGCATTAAGCAATGCTATAAATGTTTCATTTGAACGATTGGTTAATAATAAAAAACAATTGATTAATGCTCCGCTTTTCATTGCACATATGAGTCAATATAATATGTTTATGTGCAATTTTCCACAATATTCCGTAGCAGACTTCGATGGAGAAAAAATTGCCCTTTGTTCTGACAACTTTACAAATCTATCATACAATAATCCTAGTATTGTTTTGATTAATGATAGCCTGAAAGATGGAGATAAAATCAGTCACGAGAATTTAATCGCCAAAAATGAATTCATTGAAATAAAAGGACAACTTTATAAAAATATCGGTGTAAATACAAATAGAAATACTTTGACTTTAGAAAAAATGACATTGCCAAAGAGTGAATTGTACTCTACCCAAATAGGATTTAAGTCACTATCTTTTGAGGGGAAAGATTTTATGACGGAATCCCACATATCTTCAAAAGATTTAAAAGGAAAATATGTATTGTTGGATTTTTGGGCAGTTTGGTGTGGACCTTGTCGCCAAGAAATCCCAAACTTGAAAGACCTTTATGAAAAAACTGATAGAGAAAAATTTGAAATAATTGGTATTGTTGGAGATAGTCCTTCAGATGCACTTAAAGAAATAGTTGAAAATGATTCTATTAAATGGATTCAGATACTTTCAACTGATTCTAATAAAATTAAAGAGACTTATGGAATTCATGGATACCCAACAACTTTTCTTTTAAATCCAGAAGGAATAATTGTAGCAAAAAATTTGAGAGGAAATGAATTAGAAGAAAAAGTACTCGGTTTGATAAATGAATAAACACCAGCAGGTAACGTCGTATATAAAACATTTGGCAGTCAGTGCGTTATCGAGCGTTTCAGCCCGTTTCAAAAGTACTTGTAACTTGACAGGAAAGTGCTTCGAAATGCCAAACGTTTCATATACGTAACCGTTGGCGGTCATTGTAAGAAAACAGACGATATGCGAAAAATTAATGAAAAACTTATACACAGATTGATAAACGGTGATTTATTACAGCTGTTAAACTA
>DATERO010000204.1:0-4983 GCA_035271465.1 Dysgonamonadaceae bacterium
CTGGCTTAAGGGTTATATTGAGAGTATGTTTTGTTGATTTAACAAAAGAAGTAATACTCTTTGCTTCAGAGAGGTTGAGTGAATAAGAAATACCTTCCAAAGTAAGCACTAAAGACATACTTTCTAACGATGAAGCTGGTAGCAGTATCGCTTGTGCTGATTTTCCATCTGTGCTCATATTAAATGAAACATCTTTAGATTCACTTTCATTCGCTAATGTGCCATCTATTAATGAAAAAGACGCTGTAGTATTTACATTCGTTATTTTAGCTGTAAGTCCAGTTAAATTCTCTTGAAGATCATAAAGCATTGAAATATTCAAAATAACTTTGCTTAGTTGATGCTTAAATATGAGATTCACTTTTCCACTATTCGCATTTATCGCATTTGCATTATTGGAGTATAGTAAGTCAATGTCTGACAAAGTGCTCTGATTAGAAATATCCACTAAATAATTAATATTTTCCAATGCAGTAGTGTAGGGATAATAAGCGATAAAATCAACTTTATCATCATTAAAAGGAAAGTAAATTTCGTTTGATGTTGTTGGAGAGAAGTTACCTGATCCTTCTGTAACATACTTAGCATTTTTAGCAAATGCTGTTGAGGACAAAGTAGTCCCATTTTTCTTCATGAAAATTCCAATGGCATCAGCATCATCCCACGTACTGTTTGATGCTCTTGTTTTTGCTTGAGAAGTAGTTGCTCCTTCAATTGAAGCACTCACTTTAATTTCATTTTGCACATCCGATGGGCTCGGATGATCTTGCATACACGATGTTAGACTTAGCATTCCAAAGATTGCTAACACTGAAATAATACGAAAATTCATCATTGTAGATTGCTAAAATTAATAAATAAAGACTGTATGTTATATATAATATTATGTTTGTGCTAACTGTGATTTTACTTATTGCTAGTATTGCTTTCAATATCACTGCTTTTAATAATCTTCAAACATAATACGTTTTGTTAAAATAAAAACTAAATAATCAATGTATCTTTAAAGTTTAACATTTAGTTTTGTGTGTATTTATAATGATATTGTTTGTCTATTTGTGAAACAAAGCATTTTCATGTATCTTTGCGTACTTCAAAAAGAAGTGATAACCAAAGATTAACAACCAATATGTTTGAGAATTTAAGTGATAGATTAGAACGCTCGTTTCAAATATTAAAAGGGCAAGGTAAGATTACTGAAATTAATGTTGCGGAAACATTAAAAGACGTACGTAGAGCATTACTTGATGCCGACGTAAATTATACTACAGCTAAGAATTTTACTGAAAATGTAAAAGAAAAAGCACTGGGTCAAGATGTGCTAACATCATTAAAGCCCCATCAACTGATGGTGAAAATTGTTCAGGATGAATTAGCTCTACTCATGGGTGGTACATCTGTCGATATTGAAATATCGGGTTCACCAGCAGTAATATTAATGTCGGGTTTACAAGGTTCTGGTAAAACTACTTTTTCCGGGAAATTGGCAAACATGCTAAAGTCGAAAAGAGGTAAAAAGCCATTGCTTACTGCAGCTGACGTTTATCGTCCTGCCGCAATCGAACAGTTGAAGATACTAGGTGAACAAATCAATGTTCCCGTATATTCAGAAGAAGAAAATAAGAATCCTGTCGAGATTGCAAAGAATGCAATAAAGTATGCCAAACAACACGGGCATGATCTTGTAATTATAGATACGGCAGGACGTTTGGCCATCGATGAAGTGATGATGAATGAAATCTCTGCAATTAAAGATGCTGTTAATCCGGGAGAGATTCTTTTTGTTGTTGATGCCATGACTGGTCAAGATGCTGTTAATACTGCAAAAGAGTTTAATGAACGTTTAAACTTTGATGGTGTTGTATTAACTAAGCTCGATGGTGATACACGTGGCGGTGCTGCTATTTCCATTCGTTCGGTAGTTGACAAACCCATTAAATTTGTAGGTACAGGAGAGAAACTGGATGCAATTGATGTATTTCATCCCGAGCGTATGGCCGACCGAATATTGGGAATGGGCGATATTACTTCTCTGGTTGAGAAAGCCCAAGAACAGTATGATGAAGAGGAAGCGCGCCGTTTACAAAAAAAGATAGCTAAGAATCAATTTGATTTCAACGATTTCATTGGCCAAATACAGCAAATTAAGAAAATGGGTAATCTAAAAGATTTGGCTGCTATGATTCCAGGTGTTGGAAAGCAGATAAAAGATTTAGATATCGATGATGATGCGTTTAAAGGTATTGAAGCCATCATTCGCTCAATGACACCTGCAGAACGTACAACACCTGAAATACTTAACGGTTCTCGTCGTCAGCGAATTGCGCAAGGAAGCGGGACTAATGTGCAAGAAGTAAATAAGCTGATTAAGCAGTTTGACGAAACCCGTAAAATGATGCGTATGATGACCCAGGGTGGTGGAAGAGCAGCAATGAAAAATATGCGAAGAAGATAATCTCTGAATGCTTATCTTTTAGGAATCGTAATAAATACAAAACCATAATTATATAAATATGCAACTCATAGATGGAAAGGCTACAGCCAATGATATTAAGAAAGAAATTGCAAAAGAAGTTGAACAGATAAAGGCTTCTGGAGGTAAGACTCCGCATTTGGCTGCAATCCTTGTTGGTCATGATGGCGGGAGTGAGACTTATGTTGCCAATAAAGTTAAATCATGCGAACATGTAGGTTTCGATTCCACTCTTATCCGCTTCGAGGATGATGTTACTGAAGGAGAGTTGCTACAAAGTGTTGAGAAGTTAAATAACGATCCTTCAATTGATGGTTTTATTGTTCAACTTCCTCTGCCTAAACATATATCCGAAGATAAAGTAACAGAAGCCATTGATTACCGCAAAGATGTTGATGGCTTTCATCCTGTTAATGTTGGGCGTATGTCATTGGGCTTACCATGTTTTTTATCAGCCACACCTTCGGGAATTGTTGAGCTATTGAGAAGATATGAAATAGAGACTAAAGGCAAACACTGTGTAATATTAGGTCGCAGTAATATTGTAGGTAAGCCAGCTGCTATGTTGCTTATGCAAAAAGGATACCCAGGCGATTGTACCGTAACAGTTTGTCATAGTCGAACTGAGAACATAAAAGAAATTTGTTTGCAAGCTGATATCATTATTGCCGCATTAGGAGTGCCTGAATTTCTGAAAGGTGATATGGTGAAAGAGGGAGCAGTTGTAATTGATGTCGGAACAACACGTGTTCCTTCGGATAAAACAAAATCAGGTTTTAAACTAACAGGAGATGTTGCTTTTGATGAAGTGTCTCCAAAATGCTCCTATATCACACCAGTTCCTGGTGGAGTAGGACCTATGACCATTGTTTCACTTCTTAAAAACACACTGTTAGCAGCAAAAAAAGAAGTGTATAGTTAATAGTCTTTTTCATCCATATATGATGTAAAATGCGCACTCACTGTCTGATTACTTTGTTTTCGATATCTTTTGCAATTGTTGTTGCACAAGAAAGCAGAGTAACGCTTTTATTTGCCGGAGATGCAATGCAACACATGCCTCAAGTTAATGCTGCACAAACAGATAGTGGGTATAATTACGATTCTGTATTTGAATTGGTCAAAGAAAAGATCACTAAAGCTGATATTGCTGTTGTGAATTTTGAAACTACGCTCGGTGGAAAACCATATACTGGATATCCACTTTTTAGTTCTCCCAATGAATATGCTATAGCATTAAAAAATGCAGGTTTTAATATATTTTTAACCGCAAATAATCATGCTTTAGATACAGGCAAGAAGGGATTGGAGCAGACCATTCGAGTGATAAAAGAACAGGGTGTAAAACAAACAGGCACTTTTGAATCAAAAGAACAACGTGAGTTGAATTACCCTCTCATGATTATAAAGAATGGAATTCGCATTGCTTTTCTCAATTATACCTATGGAACAAATGGATTAATTGTAGAAAAACCCAACATTGTTAATTTGATTGACACCTTACTTATCAAAGATGATATAGAAATGGCCAAACTTCTCAGTCCTGATATAATGATTGCTGCAATGCATTGGGGAGAGGAGTATCATACCAAACCTTCTTTAGAACAAAAAGAGATCGCTCAATTTCTTTTGAGTAACGATGTGCGCATTATTATTGGACATCATCCCCATGTAGTACAACCTATTGAAACAAGTTGGGAGAATCAAAACATTTCACATACTGTATTTTATTCATTAGGTAACTTCGTATCTAATCAGCGAAAACTAAACACCGATGGAGGAATGTTAGCTGAAATAGTGATAACTAAAGATGATGACGACGCATCCATTAATATTGAATCAGTTAATTATTCATTTATTTGGGTGCATAAATACTTTGAAGAAGAAATGCCTGTTTATCGCTTAATTCCTATTTCTAAAAACGATTCAATATACAGACAGACAAGAGATGAAAATATATATAATCTTCAACCCTATGAGCAGTCAACCCTTAATCGTTTTGTAAAATCTGCAATGAAAACTGTAAACGCATCTTTTTGATCTCCTCTTAAGGGTTTGTGATAAACTCAAGTTATTTATAGAAATTTTAAACAGGTAATTACACTAATCACATGTTCATAACATTTAAAATCGTTATATTGTATTTAAAAGAAAACCATTATGATTTTAACTGACTTTGTTTTTCGTTTGATAGCTTCAATATTAGCAGGTGCTATGGTAGGTCTTGAGCGAGAGTTCAACAACAAAAGCGCAGGATTTAGAACCAATACGCTGGTTGCTATGGGTGCATGTATTTATGTGCTTATCAACATGCGTCTCGCTGATCACGGCGGGGCAGATCCAACAAGAATAATAGGACAAATTGTCACCGGGATTGGCTTCTTAGGAGCTGGTGTTATCCTTCATCACGGTGGTAATATTCATGGCTTAACTACAGCAGCAACAATTTGGGTTAGTGCAGCATTGGGCAGTTTGGCAGGATTAGGTCTTTATTGGGAAACGCTGATTTG
>DATERO010000205.1:0-6772 GCA_035271465.1 Dysgonamonadaceae bacterium
TAATAATTATATTTATAGATTACAATCTATTCTTACTTTTCGATCAGCTGTGAGTGGCCTGAAATTTTATCAAAATCATCCTGAGCACCTACTATTAACCTATCAAAAGAACGTTGACCTGTTCCTGCCGGTATTAAATGACCACAAATTACATTTTCTTTCAAACCTTCTAAGTAGTCAATTTTACCATGGATAGCAGCATCGTTCAATACTTTAGTTGTTTCCTGGAAAGATGCAGCTGAAATAAAGCTCTTTGTCTGTAATGCTGCACGGGTAATACCTTGCAGAACTTGATTAGCTGTTGCAGGAATCGCATCTCTACTTTCAACAAGCTTTAAATCCCGACGCTTTAGAGAACTGTTTTCATCTCTCAACTTTCTAACCGTAACAATCTGTCCAGGTTCGAATATTTCCGAATCTCCTTTATCCGTAACTACTTTCTTAGCCCAGATACGATCGTTTTCTTCCATTATTTCATGCTTATCTACAAGTTTTTGCTCAAGGAAACGTGTGTCACCAGGTTCAATTACTTCTACCTTACGCATCATTTGACGTACAATTACCTCAAAATGTTTGTCATTAATCTTAACGCCTTGCAATCGATACACATCTTGGACCTCATTCACAATATACTCTTGTACTGCTGTAGGACCTTTAATAGCTAATATATCAGCTGGGGTGATGGCTCCATCAGACAATGCCAATCCTGCGCGTACATAATCGTTCTCTTGAACAAGTATTTGCTTAGACAATGGGACTAAGTACTTTTTAGTCTCGCCTAATTTAGATGTAATAATAATTTCTTGATTAGCTCTCTTAATTTTACCAAAACTAACTTCACCATCAATTTCAGAAACAACTGCAGGATTAGATGGATTTCTTGCTTCAAATAATTCTGTTACACGGGGTAAACCTCCTGTAATGTCACCTGACTTACCAACAGCACGTGGAATTTTCACTAATACATCTCCGCTATTGATTACATCATTCTCATTTTTAACAAGATGGGCTCCTAAAGGCAGAGAGTAAGTGCGTAATATATCATCATCCTCATTTAAAATATGAGCAGATGGTGCTTTTGTTTTATCACGTGACTCAATAATAACCTTTTCCTTTAAGCCAGTCTGTTCATCAGATTCTACTTTATAAGTAACATTTTCAATAAAGTTTTCGAATTTAATTCTTCCAGTAGCTTCTGAAACAATTATTGCATTAAATGGGTCCCATTCGCAAATAAGATCTCCTTTTGATACTTTATCATTATTATCGAAATACAACTTTGCACCATAAGGAACGTTGTGCGCTAATAATACAATTTTTGTATTTGGATCTATTATTCGCATTTCAACAAGACGACTTACTACTACTTTGTATGGTTTACCATCACTATCTGTTGATTCAACAACACGTAAATCGTCCATTTCTAGAATACCTTCGTATTTAGTAACAATACGACTTTCAGATGCAATATTAGATGCAATACCACCAACGTGGAAAGTACGCAGAGTTAGCTGTGTTCCAGGCTCTCCAATAGATTGCGCAGCAATAACACCAATAGCCTCACCTTTTTGAACCATATGTCCACTTGCAAGGTTACGACCATAACATTTTGCACAAACTCCTTGGCGAGATTCGCAAGTAAGTACTGAGCGAATTTCAACACGTTCAATAGGAGAGTTTTCAATTCTAGATGCAATATCTTCTGTAATCTCTTCTCCTGAAGTTAATATTAGTTCTCCTGTTTGAGGATGATATATATCATGTACAGATACACGTCCAAGTATTCTTTCATAAAGAGAAGCTACAACTTCGTCATTGTTCTTTAAAGCTGATGCAATTAATCCACGTAATGTTCCACAGTCCTCTTGAGTAACAGTAACGTCCTGAGATACGTCAACTAATCTTCGTGTCAAATAACCAGCGTCTGCTGTTTTAAGTGCTGTATCAGCCAGACCTTTACGTGCACCGTGAGTAGAAATAAAGTACTCTAATACAGAAAGACCTTCTTTAAAGTTAGCTAGAATAGGATTTTCAATAATCTGACCACCAGCAACTCCGCTTTTCTGAGGTTTAGCCATCAATCCACGCATACCTGATAATTGGCGAATTTGTTCGCGCGAACCACGAGCACCTGAATCTAACATCATATATACAGAGTTAAATCCTTGATCATCTTCAGCAATTTGCTTCATCAAAGTGTTTGACAACTTAGAATTAATATGTGTCCAAGTATCAATTATTTGATTATATCTTTCGTTATATGTAATGAAACCCATATTGTAATTATCCAATATTTGGTCCACTTCAGCATATCCTTGATCAATAAATGCTTGTTTCTCCTCAGGTATAATAATATCATCAAGATTAAATGACAAGCCTCCTTTAAAAGCCATGCGGTAACCTAAGTCTTTAATATCATCTAAGTATTGTGCAGTTCGTGCAACACCACAAACCTTTATTACTTTTCCAATAATATCACGCAAAGATTTTTTGGACAGTAGTTCATTTATATAACCAACCTCTTTAGGAATATATTCGTTAGTAATTACTCTACCAACAGAGGTTTCATGCATTTTACGAATTAAATTCCCTTCTTCATCGACATCATCTACCACAACTTTTACTGGAGCATGTATGTCAACCTTGCCTTCATTATAAGCAATGATGGCTTCTTCTTCACCATAAAATGACATACCTTCACCAAGCGCACCTGGACGTATTTTTGTAATATAATACAGACCTAACACCATGTCTTGTGATGGTACTGTAATAGGTGCACCATTTGCAGGGTTAAGGATATTATGTGATGCAAGCATCAACAATTGAGCCTCCAAGATGGCTGAGTTACCTAAAGGAAGATGAACCGCCATTTGGTCACCATCAAAGTCAGCATTAAATGCCGTACAAGCTAATGGATGCAACTGAATAGCCCTGCCTTCTATCATTTTTGGTTGAAATGCCTGAATACCTAAACGGTGAAGTGTTGGTGCGCGGTTAAGTAGAACAGGATGTCCTTTCATTACGTGCTCCAGAATATCCCAAACAACAGGCTCTTTTCTATCTACAATCTTTTTTGCAGATTTCACTGTTTTTACAATTCCTCTTTCTATTAGTTTCCTAATAATAAATGGTTTGTAAATTTCCGAAGCCATATCTTTCGGTATTCCACATTCATGCATTTTTAGCTCAGGTCCTACAACAATAACAGAACGAGCAGAGTAGTCTACACGTTTACCTAAAAGATTTTGTCTAAAACGACCTTGCTTACCTTTTAAACTATCAGAAAGAGATTTTAAAGGACGGTTAGATTCAGTCTTTATGGCACTCGACTTGCGAGAATTGTCTAATAAAGAATCTACTGATTCCTGAAGCATTCTTTTCTCATTTCTGAGAATCACATCAGGAGCTTTAATATCAATAAGTCTTTTCAAGCGATTATTACGAATAATTACTCGCCTATATAAGTCGTTGAGATCAGAAGTTGCAAAACGTCCTCCATCTAAAGGAACAAGTGGACGTAACTCAGGTGGTATAATAGGAACTACCTTAAGGATCATCCATTCAGGTTTATTTCTTGTCTTTGATCCACGGAAAGCTTCCACAACTTGAAGTTGCTTTAAAGCGTCATTTCTTCTTTGTTGAGAAGTTTCGGTATCTGCGTTGTGACGTAACTTATTTGCCAAAGAATCTAAATTAAGATTGCTAAGCAATCCGTAAATTCCTTCAGCGCCCATTTTAGCTATAAACTTGTTTGGGTCTGAATCATCTAATAATTGATTGTCTTTAGGAAGCTTATCTAGTAATTCTAAATATTCATCTTCAGATAAAAGGTCCCTCACTTTTACCTCTCCCTCTAACAAACCGGGTTGTATTACAACGTAACGTTCATAGTATATTATAGTGTCAAGCTTTTTGGTAGGTATCCCCAACAAATAACCAATCTTATTAGGTAGTGATCTGAAATACCATATATGTGCTACAGGCACTACCAAATGGATATGACCTGTGCGCTCACGACGAACTTTCTTTTCTGTAACTTCAACACCGCATCTATCACAAACAATACCTTTATATCTTATACGTTTGTATTTACCGCAGTGACATTCGTAATCTTTTACCGGTCCAAAAATACGTTCACAAAAGAGACCATCGCGCTCCGGCTTGTATGTGCGATAATTAATAGTCTCAGGTTTTAGTACTTCCCCACTTGAGTTTTCTAAAATCTCCTCTGGTGATGCTAAACTGATCGTAATTTTTGAAAAGTTACTCTTTATCTTACTTTCTTTTCTAAATGCCATATTTATATTATTATATAAAGAGTTAAGTTATTCTTAATAATTTGGACTCCCTATAACTGAATGGAGTTTTTTTAATCTAATGAAATGCTCAATCCTAATCCTTTTAGCTCATGCAATAAAACATTGAGCGATTCGGGGATTCCTGGTTCAGGCATTGCTTCACTTTTAACAATTGCCTCGTAAGCTTTTGAACGTCCCATAACATCATCAGATTTTATGGTTAATATTTCTTGCAAAATATGAGCAGCTCCGAAAGCTTCAAGAGCCCATACCTCCATTTCACCAAAACGTTGTCCACCAAACTGAGCTTTACCCCCTAGTGGTTGCTGTGTTATAAGTGAGTATGGTCCTATAGAACGAGCATGCATTTTGTCTTCAAC
This sequence comes from Dysgonamonadaceae bacterium, assembly GCA_035271465.1. Lineage (GTDB taxonomy): Bacteria > Bacteroidota > Bacteroidia > Bacteroidales > Dysgonomonadaceae > UBA2632. The sequence goes on from DATERO010000205.1 coordinate 4,679, forward strand.
CATGTGACCAAGCTTAAGCATATAGATAATTCCTACAGTTGCAGGTTGATCGAATCTATCTCCCGTCTCACCATCATATAAGTAGGTTTTACCGTATCTTGGTACACCAGCTTTATCCGTCCACTCATTAATATCGTCCATAGATGCGCCGTCAAAAATTGGTGTTGCAAAACGCAATCCTAACTCTTTACCAGCCCAACCTAAAACAGTTTCAAATATCTGTCCTAAATTCATTCGCGAAGGTACACCTAGTGGATTTAACACAATATCAACCGCTGTTCCATCAGCTAAGAATGGCATATCTTCTTGTCGTACAATTTTAGATACGATACCTTTATTACCATGACGACCAGCCATTTTATCACCCACTTGAATTTTCCTTCTTTTTGCTACATATACTTTAGCAATTTGCATAATTCCTGTAGGTAACTCATCACCAATAGTTAAATCAAATCGCTTACGTTTTAATTCAGAATCAAGTTCTTTATGTTTACGTAAGTAATTAATTACTGTTGTTCTAATGAGTTTATTTTTATCTGGATCATTAGTCCATTTATTTAACTGAACTGCTTCAAAATCTAAATCGGCAAATACACTTTGTGTAAATTTCGCTCCTTTAGGAATAATATCCATATTGGTGTAATCTTTCACACCAGCAGATGATTTTCCCTCAGTTAACGCAGTTAACTTAACAATAAGCGATTTTCTAAGATCTACCATCTTAGCTTCATATTCCTCATCTATTTTGGGAAGCAGCGCCTTATTTGACATTTTGCTTTTGCCTTTCTTTGCTTGTTTTGCAAAAAGGTTGGTGTTGATTACTACACCTTTCAGTGATGGTGACGCTTTTAGTGAAGCATCTTTCACATCTCCTGCTTTATCTCCAAAAATCGCACGTAATAATTTCTCCTCTGGTGATGGGTCTGATTCACCTTTTGGGGTAATTTTACCTATTAATATGTCCCCTGGCTTGATTCGTGCACCAACGCGAACAATACCGCGCTCATCTAGGTCCTTTGTTGCATCTTCACTAACATTTGGTATGTCAGAAGTTAACTCTTCAACACCACGTTTAGTTTCGCGCACCTCAAGAGAAAACTCCTCAACATGGATAGAAGTAAAGACATCTTCTCTAACTAAACTTTCGCTTAATACAATAGCATCCTCAAAATTATAACCTTTCCAAGGCATAAATGCAACTTTAAGATTTCTTCCTAAAGCTAATTCACCCTTTTCAGTAGCATATCCATCTGTCAAAATTTGACCTTTAGTTACTTTATCTCCTCTTCTACATAAAGGCTTTAAATCAACAGTAGTGTTCTGATTAGTTTTCCTATATTTAGGGATATTGTATACCTTTACTGCATCTTCAAAGTTTGTAAACTCCTCTTCTTCAGACCTCTCGTATTTTATCTTTATGGTAGTTGCGTCAACATAAATAACTTCTCCATCATTTTCAGCAACTATTTGTGTTCGAGAATCCTTAATAAGCTGTTCTTCTAATCCAGTTCCAACGATAGGTGCTTCTGGTGATACTAATGGAACAGCTTGTCTCATCATATTAGATCCCATCAATGCACGGTTTGCATCATCATGCTCAAGGAAAGGGATTAAAGCAGCAGCAATAGAAGCTATCTGCATGGGCGAAACGTCCATCAGCTCTACCTCTTCAGGTTCAACAATCGGATAGTCTGCATCTTTACGAGCTTTAACTCTATTGAGCAAGAATTTCCCATCTTTATCTAGAGGTGCATTACCTTGTGCAATAACCTTATCTTCTTCTTCTTCTGCAGCTAAATAAATAATACCATCGGATGATGTATTTACTTTATTATCTTCAATTTTTCTATATGGTGTCTCAATGAAACCAAGGTTGTTAATTTTTGCATAAACACAAAGAGAAGAAATTAATCCAATATTTGGACCTTCAGGAGTTTCAATAGGACATAAGCGACCATAATGCGTAAAATGGACATCTCGCACTTCAAAGCCAGCTCTCTCTCTTGAAAGACCACCTGGTCCTAATGCTGACATACGTCTCTTGTGAGTAATCTCTCCTAATGGATTAGTTTGATCCATAAATTGAGATAATGC
>DATERO010000206.1:0-5995 GCA_035271465.1 Dysgonamonadaceae bacterium
TCCGTTCTATTTTCTAATAATCTTTGGGTTAATCTCTCAAAATCATCCTCAAGTAAATCCTCTTGAAAATCTAATCCTGTAGTTTTAAGAAAACTGTATTTGAAGTAGTTTAAATCCCAATGAACAGATCGTTCGTTAAACTCAGGCTGTGGATAACAAATATTGAAATCTAAACCATTGGCACCTTTAACTTGAAAGTCTGCTAAAGCTGATATTGTTTTGTGTAAAAGTTCTTTTTCTTCACGACTAAACACCCCTGTATCTCTGCCTGCACGAATAGCATCAAAAAGGACAGCTTCACCTAAGTCTTCCTGCAAATAATACATCAAATCATCGGAAACTTCAAAAACTTTGGGAACATTCAATTTTTTAGAGTGGAAATGTTTAGATAACTCTATAAAAGCATAGTTCTCATCTTTTGATTGACCGTGTACGCCAATCAAAGTAATGCTTCCTGATTGTAATCGATAGTATTTTCTGTTTGATCCTGAGGTTGGAAGTTCTTCAATTATTGGATTTTCTTTACCAGTATATCTTTCGAATAAAGATGTGAGTTGCTGCATTATTCTATATTTCTTGTGATTATTTCTTGCAAAAAGAATTATAAACTATCTAGTTCATTAATCCATACAGAAACCATTGCATCGCTGGGCATTCGCCAATCACCACGTGGTGATAAATTAACTGAACCTACTTTAGGACTATCGGGCATACAAGAGCGCTTGAATTGTTGAGAGAAAAAACGTTTGTAGAACACCTTTAACCATTTGAGTATTTCGGTTGATGAATAGACTTCTTTAAATGCCAATTGCGCTATAAATAATATTTTGCGGGGCTCATCACCAAATCTCAACATGCGATAAATGAAAAAGTCGTGCAGTTCGTAAGGTCCAACAAAGCTTTCTGTTTTTTGTGCTATTTTGCCATCCTTGTCTGCTGGTAGTAACTCTGGACTAAAAGGAGTGTCTAAAATGTCTAACAATACCCTCTTTGTCTCTTCATATTCCTGTGTCTTTGCGATCCACCTTACAAGAGATGCAACTAAAGTTTTAGGCACACCCGCATTTACTGCATACATAGACATATGATCACCATTATAGGTAGCCCATCCCAATGCGAGCTCGGATAGATTACCAGTACCAAGCACCATCCCCCCTATTTTATTTGCATAGTCCATAAGTATTTGAGTACGTTCACGCGCTTGGCTATTCTCGAATGTAACATCGTGTTGATTAATATCATGGCCAATGTCCTTAAGATGTTGTACAACAGACTCAACAATTGATATTTCTTTTATTGTTACACCTGTTGATTTCATCAACAAGTTTGCATTTTGATAGGTTCTGTCAGTAGTTCCAAATCCTGGCATTGTAATGGCGTGAATATTCTCGCGTGGAATTTTCAACAAGTCAAACGTTTTTACTACTACTAATAGCGCCAGAGTAGAATCCAAGCCACCTGAGACACCTAAAGTTATTGTTTTACTTCGTGTATGCTCCAAACGTTTTGCTAAGGCATGAATTTGAATATTGAAAACATCCCCCAATACTTCATCTTCTTTATCTTCATTGGGTATGAATGGGTGAGACTCAAAATTACGAAACATGCTCCCAAAGTCAGAGATTGACTCTGTATTACAATAGACGCGTAAACAGTCATTGTAATTCAACGACAATGAGTGATTTTTCTTTATACGCTCATTTCGTAAAGCAGCCACATCAACATCGCTTATTATAAGCTCGTTTTCTAATGAAAAGCGTTTAGATTCAGATAATAGCACCCCATTTTCGGCAATAAAGCATGCTCCTGAAAAGACGAGATCTGTAGATGACTCACCCACTCCAGCGGCAGCATAAACATAAGCTGAATTGCAACGACCGGATTGATTAGTGACTAATGACCTACGATAGTTATTCTTACCAACTGCTTCATTACTTGCTGAAAGATTAAAAATAATATCAGCTCCTTGTATTGATAGAGCTGACGATGGAGGTAATGCAGACCACAGATCTTCACAAATTTCAACACCGAATTTTGCAATTGGCGTATCAAAAATTAATGACGAGGAAATTGGGTAATGTCCTATAGAGGTTTCAACTACTTCATCAAATATGTCTCGACCGTTCACAAACCATCGTTTCTCATAAAACTCATCGTAATTTGGAATTTCTTGTTTAGGAACAAAACCAAGTATACCTTCCGAAGAAATGACAGCAGCTACATTGTATAATTTATCTTGATGTACAAGTGGAAGCCCAACCATGATAATAATAGAGGGCTTGTAGATCAAAAATTCTGCTAAGTCCATCAATGATTCCATAGCTTTGCGTTGCAAAACTGTTTGAAAAAACAGATCCCCACAAGTATAGCCTGTTATAGAGAGTTCAGGAAAGCAAAGAAGTTGAACTTTTTTACTTACCGCTGTATTAATTACATTCTTTATTTGTGAAACGTTATAATCACAATCGGCAACTTTCAACTTTGGTGTTGCAGCTGCAACTCTTACAAAACCGTATTTATTGATATTCATGATTGAGTGGTTTTAGATATAGTTACCTTTACAATTGAAACTCAAAGATATATAATTGTTAAGACATATCCCTATTATGACTAAACATAACATTTACATTTTTAAGCATATCATATCAGCATGATATCAATAACACTTCAGTTATTATAATTATTATATTTTCAATGTATCTGCAACTTCAAATAACTTTGGCAATACATCATTCAAGTCATCTATTGAGTCCATAAGTAAATCTGCTCCCGCATCTAATAATACATTGTCAATCAATGGACCAGTATTAACAGCAATTGTAAAGATATTAGCCTTATGTCCTGATTGAACACCTAAGGGTGCATTTTCTAAAACTATTGCTTGATGAGGTTTTAAATTCCCTGCTTTCTCAAGACCCATTAGATATGGTTCTGGATTTGGCTTACCGATTTCGACATCAAATGCAGTAATCATTGCCTCTGGAGAAAACACTCCAGGTAGATCTCCATCTAAACGCTCCCATAAACCGGTCTGCCCAGACCCTGTAACCAATATAGGAGTAAGATCCTTACTCTTGACTAGTTTGATGGTTTCTTTTATTCCAGAAATTAATTCGCCCGTATCATATTGAAAGAAAAGTTCAGTTTTTCTTTTATATATTTTCTCAATCTCTTCGTCGGTTGCGTTTCTCTTCAAGTTGCGTTGGAACAATAAATCGATTGTAAATTTTGCAGGTCGTCCTTCTTGAATAAAAAACTCATTCTTTTCTGTCTTTAAGTTCCATTCACTCATTACTTGTTGCCACGAGTCTTCATGAGCCGGCATAGAATTATAAATTACTCCATCCATATCAAATAGTACAGCGCGGAGATCAAAGTTACTAAACCTATTTCTTTGTAGATATTTTGTAATTATTTCAGTCATATTATTATTCATCATAATGTGTTTATTTGCAAAAGTCTCAATTTGTAATGTGTGCGGTTTATATATAGCAATCATTAATTAAATAAGTGTTTTGCCTAATTAGAGATCGAACTAATTAAACAAAACACTTATATATAAAGAGGAGAATAAATTAAAGTCTTTTTTTCATCTCCACAGTTTCCTTTTCAAAACCGGGTTTTTCTAACAAAGCAAACATGTTGTTTTTGTACGCCTCCACCCCAGGTTGATTAAATGGATTAACTCCTAATAAGTAGCCACTTATACCACAAGCTTTCTCGAAAAAATAAATTAATTGCCCAATATAGTAAGCTGACAGTTTTGGTACTTGAATTACAATATTTGGTACGCCCCCATCTACGTGAGCAATGCGTGTACCAAGCTCAGCCATTTTGTTAACATCATCTACCCGTTTACCCTCTAAATAATTTAATCCATCTAAATCTTCAGAGTCATAGGGTATTTTTATTTTCTCATTGGGTTCATCTATTGAGATGGTTGTCTCAAAAATCGTACGTTCACCTTCTTGAATCCATTGTCCCATTGAGTGCAAATCTGTAGTAAAATTAACAGCTGCATTGAAAATACCTTTAAGATCCTTTCCTTCACTTTCGCCAAATAGCTGTTTCCACCATTCTGCAAAGTACTGTAGCTTAGGATGGAAGCTTGCTAATATTTCAATCTTCTTCCCATTTTTATATAAAACATTACGCGTCACAGCATAGATTGAGGCAAGGTTATCTTTAAAAGCAATCTCTTTGTTTGTTTCTTTTGCCATTTCTGAAGCACCTTGTAGAAGCATACGAATATTTATTCCAGCAACTGCAATTGGAAGAAGTCCCACTGGCGTGAATACAGAATATCTACCTCCAACATCATCTGGTATCATAAATGTCTTGTAACCTTCTCTTATAGCCAAAGAGCGCAATGCTCCTTTAGTTGAGTCAGTTATAGCTACTATTCTGTTTTTTGCTTCTTCTCGACCAACAGCTTCTTCTAACTTATTTTTAAGAATTCTAAAAGAAAGAGCAGGTTCGGTGGTAGTACCTGATTTCGAAATGTTGATAATTCCAAAGCTCTTTCCATCTAAATATTCAATCATCTCAAATAAATAATCCTCGCTTATGTTATTACCAGCATAAAGTATTACAGGATTTTCTTTTTTGTTTTGCAACCAATCGAATGAATTAGTTAAAGCATCAATTACTGCTTTGGCACCTAAATAACTCCCACCAATACCAATAACCACCACTACATCACAATGAGATCGTAAATACACTGCTGTTTTATCAATTTCTTCTATCTCAACTTCCGTTATTGATGAGGGAAGGTCAACCCATCCCAAAAAGTCATTGCCTGATAATGTGCCTTCGTGTAATGCTTTGTTTGCTGCAGTGGCTAAGTCTGCCATTGCATTTATCTCTGTCGATGGCGCCCAAGGCGCAACATCTTTAATATTCAATTTTAATTTTCCCATATTATTTAAGTGCTCTAATTAAATTCTGAATTCCTACACGCGGAGAAACATTGTTATATAATATATCATATGCAACATCAACGATTGGTATATCAATTCTAAACCTCATGTTCATCTCTTTAATGCATTTAGTTGCATAGTAACCTTCAGTAACCATTGCCATTTCTAATTGAGCTGTTTTCACGGAATAACCTTTACCAATCATTGTACCCAATGTACGATTTCTACTAAATTGAGAATAGCCTGTTACCAGCATATCACCCAAATAATGAGGATCCAAAATGTCTCGATGAGCAGGAAGTACACCTTGGATGAATCGCTCCATTTCCTTTGCACTATATGACATCAAAACTGCCTGGAAGTTATCTCCATATTGCATACCCAAGCATATTCCTGACATCACTGCATATATATTTTTGAGAACTGCCGCCAGTTCAATGCCAATTACATCAGTAGATATGGAAGTGTTCAAAATTCGCGAAGATATAGATTCTGCAAACATCTCAGCTTTTCCCAAATCCTTACAAGCTACTGTGAGAAAAGATAAGCGCTCCAGTGCAACTTCTTCTGCATGACATGGGCCAGAAATTATTCCAATGTTTTCCATTGGAATCTTATAGTTGAATGCTATATATTCCGAAACAACCATATTATCAAAAGGGACAATACCTTTTACTGCTGAAACAACAAATTTATCCTGAAAAGCATTTGTCTTCAGCCTCTTAAGATGAGGTTTTAAATAAGGTGAAGGAATTGCAATTATTATAGTGTCTGACTCTTTTACAGTTCGTTCAATATTTGAAGAAAATGTGATGTGTGCAAGATTAAATTTTACATTAGATAAATAAGTTGGGTTATGTCCTGTCTTATAAAAGTCTTCAATTGCCTCAGATTTTCTCACAAACCAATTTAGTTGCTTGTTTTTCATTAGCACTAGCTTAGCAAGTGCTGTAGCCCAAGTTCCACTACCAATAATAGCAATCTTTCCGGGTGAATCCATTTTTAATATATCTTGAGTATGATTATGAATGTATATATGTATAATATCAATTCATTATACTTGTTGCGTCCATGTT
>DATERO010000207.1:0-8338 GCA_035271465.1 Dysgonamonadaceae bacterium
AGGAGACGGAGAGCACAATCAGATATAATACTCCAGCAGATCAATCAGGCCCGCCTGCAATGCATATCGAGTTACTTCGTTCACGCTGTTTAAACCCAATTTTCTATATATATTTCGCCTGTGAGCATTTACAGTGTGAAAGCTCAGATTCTTCTCTGCGGCTATCTCCTTGGTTGTTTTCCCCAATGCTATCTCACGAAGGATTGTTTTTTCTGAAGGAGTAAGCTGATCAGGAACTTTTTCTAGTGGAACATCTGCCCTCATCACTGATTCAGCAAAATCACACCAATACACCTCGTTTGAGGATACACATTTCAATGCTTCCTCAATCTGAGCCTGCGTATGATGTTTCATCACTACACTAATTTCTGGATCACCCAACAGAACCTGGCGAAGAAAATGCTCCTCCGGCTCGTCGCCAAAAAGAAGCCATGACGACTCTTTAGCACCGCTTATGATATTAAGAAGATGATTAATTGAGTTGAAATCAAAAAGACTATAATCTACAATTACTACAGGACGAGAGATGCTTCGTAACGAATTCACCAGATCAGAACAAGAAGAGATTTCTAATATTTCATCTGCTAATTCCATCTCATTCAATAATGAGATCATTCCTACTCGGGTAATATCCTGATTGTCTGCCAATATAAAACTTCTCATCATCTCATTGGTGTTCTTAATGAGTAACAAATATAAGTATTTTAGTCGACTCTTTGTAAAAATACCACAAATGTGCTATTTCACGTCTGGAAGGAATCTCCTACTTTTGTCAAAAATAAATACATTAGTTATGACGAAAATAGCAGCAAAATTAACAGACCTTATCGGCAACACGCCGTTATTAGAGCTAAATCAGCTTGGGAAATTGGAAGGAGCCAACGCTCACATAATCGCAAAAATCGAGAGTTTTAACCCACTAGGTAGTGTAAAAGATCGAATTGCGCTATCAATGGTAGAAGAAGCCGAAAAGAGTGGTGTGCTGAAAGAAGGATCCATAATTATTGAACCCACAAGTGGCAATACAGGTATTGGACTAGCATTTGTGGCTACTATCAAAAATTACCGCCTAATACTAACAATGCCCGAGACCATGAGTCTTGAAAGAAGGAACCTTTTGAAGGCTCTCGGAGCAGAACTTGTTCTTACACCGGGTGCCGAAGGAATGAAAGGAGCAATTGCTAAAGCAAAGGATTTAAAAAGTGAATTGTCTAATGCAGTGATCTTACAACAATTTGAGAACCCCGCCAATCCTGCTATCCATTACTCAACCACGGGTGAAGAAATATGGCGAGACACAGATGGAAAAGTGGATATTCTTGTTAGCGGAATAGGTACAGGTGGAACAGCAAGTGGTGCAGGTAAAAGATTAAAAGAACTGAACCCCGCTATCAAAGTTGTAGCCGTGGAGCCTACTGATTCAGCTATACTTTCAGGCGGTAGTCCAGGACCTCACAAAATTCAAGGAATCGGTGCTGGTTTTATTCCTGATACTTATGACAAATCGGTCATTGACCAAGTATTCACTGTTACAAATGATGATGCAATTCTCACCAGTCGCAAACTCGCATCACAAGAAGGGTTATTAGCTGGTATATCATCAGGTGCCGCAGTTTATGCTGCCATACAACTATCGAAACAGCCAGAAAATGCTGAAAAAAACATTGTAGTGATACTTCCAGATACCGGAGAGCGCTATCTCTCTACCGTTCTTTATTCTTTTGATGAATATCCACTATAAGACTATATAATTTTTCATTATGTCTATTATTCTCGTTCATAAATTTCATTTGCGCATATTGATGGTTTGCTGTTGCAGAATCATTGACCAGCAACTCTTGTGCGTGTAAACATATAGACATGCAAACAGAGACGGCTGATTAGTAACAATCAGCCGTTTTTTTTATCCAAAACAGTTAAAACTATATATTAAAGAAATAAGTAAAACATGAAAAAAATATATTCCATAAGAAGAGATATCATCTTTACGGTGCTTTCCCTTCTACTCTCTTCGAGTATCTATTCACAAAGCAATCAAAGTGTAACTTTGTCTGGAAAGGTTGTTGATCAGCAGGAAATCCCTCTTATAGGTGTAACTATAGTTAACAAAGCCGACCCCAGCAATGGTACAGTTACCGACAATGATGGGAGCTTCCAAATAAGTTCCCCTCTTGGTGCTTCACTCGTGTTCACCTATATTGGTTTTGAAAGCACTACAGTACAGGCAAATGAAACCAAAACAATTACTATTCGACTTAATGAGAGTACAACAGCTCTAAATGAAGTCGTTATTACCTCCTTAAATATTCCTCGTGAAAGAAAAGCCCTTGGCTATGCAGTTCAGGAAGTATCGTCAGAGGTGTTTGAAACACGTCCCACTAATCCGATGAGTGCACTCTCTGGAAAAATAGCTGGATTGCAAGTAATTTCGGGTGGGAGCAACTTAGGTGGCTCTTCGAGGATCACATTAAGAGGTATTAACTCCATTACCGGCAATAATCAGCCACTTTATGTGATTGATGGAGTGCCCCTCGACAACACAGATATGAACAGTTCGGCCACAATTAACGGCAGTGCTGGAAAAGATATGGGTAGTACAATCCAAGACATTAACCCCGATGATATTGCAAATGTGAATGTGCTGAAAGGTCCTTCAGCGGCAGCTCTTTATGGATCTCGTGCCGCCAATGGGGTTATTCTTATAACCACAAAAAAAGGAACCGGACAAGACAATAGATTAGCAATTGAACTTAACAGTGGTATTGAGTTTGAGAATGTAGTGAGATTGCCCGAACGTCAAAAATTATACGGTGGTGGTTACAACATTACATTTGACACAGCTAACATCAACGGTAAAGAGTACAACATTGTTGATTACGCCAGCGACGAAAGCTGGGGACCAAAGCTTGATGGGACTTCTGTTTTGCATTGGTACAACCTTGACCCTGAGTATGCAACTGATTATCTGAATCCTGAACCATGGGTTTATCCTAAAAATGATGTGCAACACTTCTTTGGAACGGGAATCTCTAACACTAATAATATTTCACTGTCTAAGTCAAATAACAACTCTGCATTTAGAGTCTCTTTCACTAATAAGAATGTAACGGGTACTGTCCCCAATTCATCATTAAGCAAAAACTCTCTTAGCATTTCAGGAAGTGTGACGGGCAAGTTGCTATCTTTCTTTGCAAATGCAAACTACTTGAAGACGACTACCAAAGGTCGCCCATGGACAGGAGCATCTAACAGGAACATTATCCTAGAGGCGTTTCAATGGGGGATGGTTCAAATAGACTACAAGAAACTAAAAGAGTATAAGCGATCTGACGGAACTCCTCGTGCATGGAACCGAACTGGTTATAGAAACACGGTAGCTGATGAGAAAACAAAATACATTGATAATCCCTACTGGTCGGCCTATGAAAGTTATCTTGAGGAAGATCGCGACCGTCTATACGGAAACTTCGGAATCAAAATGACCCCCACATCTTGGCTCTCCGTTACTGGAAGAATCAATGCTGATATATATGCCTTTAATTTTCAAGACAGAATCGCTGTCAATTCCCGTTCACAATCAATGTATCAAGAGTATAGTCAGAAGTATGGAGAGTTCAACTACGAACTGCTCGCCACAGCAAATCACACATGGAATGACCACTCACTTGTTGCCAATGCGGGTGCAAATCTGCTCAAGCAAAATCGTCGCATCAGTGACATCTCAACTTCAGGCGGATTGATAATACCTGACTACTACAACCTTAATAATGCTACTTCGACAATTATAAATCCTGGCACGGGAATATTTAAAAGAGATCTTTCATCTCTATACGGAAGTGTATCTTATGGCTGGAGAAGTACTGTTTATTTAGATGGAACTTTCAGAAACGATTGGTCATCAACACTACCGGTAGAACACAACTCTTACTTCTACCCATCTGTCACCTCCTCATTAATCTTGAGTGAGCTCCCCTTATTGCAAAACCAAAAATGGATTTCGTTTGCAAAACTCCGATTGGGATGGGCACAAGTAGGTAATGACACAGATCCTTATCAACTCTACAAAGTTTACGAAGCTCTAAGCTCCATCAACGGGAACAGTGCTTACAGTTTGACTAACCAGTTGAGTAATCGCAACCTGAAACCAGAGATCACCTCATCGTTAGAAACAGGATTACAAGTACATCTTTTCAAAGATCTTATCGATATCGATGTTACTTACTACAACAACACCAGCCGTAATCAAATCATATCTCTTCCAACATCCAATGCATTTGGTTATTCTTCAAAGCTAATTAATGCTGGAGAGATTAACAACAAAGGTATTGAAGTGATATTGGGTATTCACCCAATAAGAAGTAAAAACTGGGATTGGAATAGTACAATTAACTTCTCTAAAAACAGCAACAAAATCATTAAGCTATCAGATGCAGTAAGCAGCCTCAACCTCAGCACTTCATTAGTTACACTCATGGCTGAAGAAGGAGAAAGCTACGGACAGCTACATGGATATGACTTTGTGTATGCTCCCGATGGACAAAAAGTGATTGACTCCGATGGACTTTATATGCGAACCCAACAACTGGTAAAACTTGGCAGTGTGCTGCCCGATTTCCTCTGGAGCTTCCAGAATGGTATAAGATATAAAGACTTGAGGTTTAACTTTATGATTGATTCACGAGTAGGAGGAAATTTCTATTCTCAGACATATGCTGTAGCTATGTATTCTGGAATATTGCCTGAAACGGCAAGCAACGGTATCCGTGAAACAGGCGTTGTATCAGAAGGAGTTACTGCAGACGTAACGTTTAATGCTGACGGTACCTATAGTGTATCAAATACTGCTCCAAATACAAAGAATGTGACTGCACAAGCTTGGTCTCGCAATCATAGAAATGGGCCAACAGCATTTTCAATTTTTGATGCAACATTCATCAAGCTTCGGGAGTTGTCCTTAGGCTACGATTTTCAACTTGGCGATCGTAGTCCTATCAAAACAATAGGTACATCTGTCTATGCCCGCAACATCTTCTATATTTACAGAAAAAGCAAAACGATCGATCCTGAGCTTACCAACAGTGGCGGCAATGTACAGGGAATTGAGGGTGGTAATATGCCCACACCACTTACTTATGGTTTAAATGTGAGTTTCAAATTTTAATAATTCCAATCAGATATAACAAGTATCAATATACTACTGATATCAACAGATGATTGATGGAAGCTCTATACGATACTTTTGAAAATAAACAGTTTATAATATATGAAAACAATAAATATTTACATCTTAGTTTTATCACTCTTGGCTACATTTTACTCCTGCATAGATGAAACGCTCAATGTAGATCCTAATCGGCCATCGTCAGTTCCTACAACTACTCTGTTCGTAGCTGCAGAAAAACAGTTAATAGACAATGTGAGAGGAGAACAAGCCTCTTTGCGAAGTTCCGCACTCTTTATTCAACAATTGAGTCAGGTAACTTATACCAGTCAGTCTCGCTACGATATTCCTTTTAGTTACTCGGCAAACATTTGGGACGGTCTATATAAGGTGATCAATAACCTGCAGGAAATTATTTTGCTCAACAGTGACCCCCAAACCAAAGACTTAGTAACTGCAAGTGGTGCGGGCCGAAACAGCACCCAAATTGCTATAAGCCGTATTTTGAAATCGTATGCATTTTATGCGCTTACAGATATCTTTGGGGATATACCTTATCATTCGTATGGCAGTGACGACACAGATTTTGAAGCTCTACAGCAAGATGAAGATAACATTACGCCCGCATATGCTTCTCAGGAGAAGATCTATAAAGATATACTGAATGAACTTAAGCAAGCCGGTGATACGTTGTTACTATTCTCTTCAGAAAGAACCTTCGGAACCTCCGACATTATTTATGGAGGTGATAATTTGAAATGGGCAAAGTTTGCCAACTCATTGCGCTTACGATTTGCCACAAGATTGAAAGAAAAAGATCCATCACTTTATCAATCGCACTTTGAAGACGCTCTAACAAAGGGTGTATTTACCAGCAATGAAGACAATGCAATATACAGTTATTCCGCTGCCTCACCCAATGAAGCACCCTACTATCGTGCTACCGTGACGGCCAATCGTCGAGATTTTGCCATCTCGAAACCATTTATTGACCTATTAAAAGGCGAGAATCCGCAACTTTCTATTACCGATCCACGTTTAAGCAAATATGCTGCACTTAACAACAATGGTGAGTTTGCAGGCCTTCCTTACGGATTGACAGATGGTCAATCAGGTAGCTTCCCGGCTAGTGATGTAAGCCTACCCGGTGCTATTTACAGTGCTGCCGACTACGGAGAGGTATTGATAGAGTTTTCAGAAGTAGCATTTCTACTATCGGAATACAACAATTGGAGTCAAAACGACTATGAAGAAGGTGTCAGAGCTTCGCTCAAAAAATGGGGTGTCTCTGCTGGAGAGTCCGAAGCATATATATCTTCACTCCCTCCCGCTGATCAACAGAGCGTACTGAATCAGAAGTACATCGCTCTTTTCACTCAGTTTCTAGAGGCTTGGAGCGATTATCGACGTACAGGATTTCCTGATTTCCTTATTCATAAAGAAGACCCTATTTACACAGGCATTATCAACGACAAAGAAGTCACTTATACTTTCAGCCCTCTATTCGGTGATGGAGGTGTTCCATCCAGATTATACTATCCTGTAAAAGAACAGTCTGTTAATAAGAAAAACTATCAAGCAGCTATTGCTCAACAAGGGAATGATATGATTGACACCAAACTATGGATATTTAAATAAAAAAAAACGGTATACTTACATTACAAAACCTACTCAACAATAAATAAATATGAAAAAGATCATACTGCTAACCATGATTACTTTGGGGATATTATCTTGTACCAAACAAGTTAATCTTCAAAACGGAATTTGGCGAGGTGAACTGGCCGTTGATAAAAACAAACAAGCTCCATTTCTTTTCGAGATAAATGGCGCAAACAGCGACAGCATAACAGCCACCCTGATAAATGGAGAAGAAAGAGTTCAACTCAACAATGTGACTCTTCAAGGCGACTCAATTACTATCCCAATCATTGCCTACGATGCAGTGATCAAGGGATCAATTACAGATAATAAGATAGAGGGAAGATTCATTAAGCATTATATAGATAATGATTCGGGTATCCCCTTTACTGCACAGCTGGGCAATGAAAATCGATTTCCATCTGCAGAAAATCCAACTGATATAGAGATTGACGGGAAGTGGCAGATATTTTTCATCAACGAGAAAGGAGATACAACCCAAAATGTTGGTGTCTTTAAGAGTGATGATCAAATCGTAACCGGTTCGATATTGACCAACACAGGCGATTTACGATTTCTAGAGGGTGCTTATACCGAGAATGGCGTTGATCTTTCTGCTTTTGGTGGATTGAGCCCCTACTTAATAGAAGTCACATTCTCAGACAATGATCACTTAACAGGAAATTTCTACACAGCAAATGGCACAACGCAACTGCAAGGAGTGAGAAACGACGAAGCTGCCTTAGCTGATCCTTATTCACTAGCACAGCTAAAGCCGGAGTACGAAACACTTAGCTTCAACCTTCCCGATATTAACGGAAACCCTGTTTCACTTCAAGATGATCAATTTCGTGATAAAGTAGTGATTGTTTCTATTCTTGGAAGTTGGTGTCCTAATTGTTTAGATGAGATGGCCTTTCTTGCACCCTGGTACGATGAGAACAAAGACCGTGGCGTAGAAGTAATTGGAATTGCCTTTGAACGAAAAAATGATTTCGACTATGCAAAGAAAGCACTCACACAATTGAAAAATCGATTTGATGCAAGTTATCCTCTTCTCTTTGGGGGTGAAGTTGGTAAAGAGAGTGTTGCTGGCGTATTGCCAGAGTTGAACAACTTTTCGAGTTACCCTACCTCTATCTTTATTGATAAACAGGGGAAGGTTCGCAAAATACATACGGGCTTCAATGGACCTGCCACAGGACTATTCTATGATGAATATATAAAAGACTTCAATACCCTGGTTGACACATTGCTCAATGAGTGAAGCATGGAAAGCTGAAGAGCTGGTGATCAAGCCGAAGCAAAGATCCATTAACAATCTGTTATAACTTGCTTCATCACGTGATATAAGAGATTGATGACATGGTATCACTTTCTCTTATATTGCATAATAGGAATATGTTTTTTTGATAATTGATGAGTTGTCAGATGTCAAGCTGCAGCAAAACAGTATAAACGAGCGCAAGAGCTGCAAAAAGAAGAGCCATTACGTAAATTCCGAATGGAGAACTTCACTTTGATACTCAAATCACT
>DATERO010000208.1:0-6332 GCA_035271465.1 Dysgonamonadaceae bacterium
TACAAGTCTCATGACTGGGTTATTGATATAGAGCATTACCTTGACACATTTAAGAAAAAGCCGGGAGCCCTTGCCGGGAGTCAGGCTCTAGCAGGCAACCATTACCTTCGGAATCTTTATTTTGATCTCTTCCAAAATGAATCGCGTGAGTTTATAGAGCTTCTATCATACTGTCGTGATCATATGGTAAGTGAAGAAAAGCTTGAAGAGTCAGTGAAGCGATTACTCAGCACATGTGGTAATCATGCCACTATCGAGAAGTTGCGTGCTCTTCTGGGGAATAACTCTTTTGTAGCACCAACAGTAGAGACAAAAGACAATATAACCCTAAAGGCTAAAGAACAGCTATCGTGGATTACAGAATTAATGCATCAAACAAACGACAATGGACAATATAAACAATCAAATAACAGAATATAGCAAGGCTCTCAGACTGCCTGTCTTCAGGCGTGATTACAAAGAACTTGCCCTCGAGGCAGCAAAAGACAGAATCGATTATGAGGAGTATCTGCTTAAACTTATGGAGCGTGAATGGGAGGCTAAGTCAGAGAATCGTAAAAAGTCACAGATAAGAAATGCACGGTTTCCTTCTAAAATGTATCTTACCGATCTAGAGCGTGAACAGCTGCCTCAGGGTGCCAGAGAGAAACTGCCGCTTCTTGAGAGATTAGACTTCATAGCTTCAGCACAGAATGTGATACTCGCGGGAAACCCGGGTACGGGAAAAACCCATATCGCGATAGGGCTTGGACTTAAAGCCTGTATGCAGGGGTATAAAGTACAGTTTACAACAGTACACCGCTTAATAACCCAGTTGCGTGAGTCGCAATCTGAACGTACTTTAAAACAGGTAGAGAACCAGTTTGAAAAGTATGACCTGGTAATATGTGATGAGTTTGGTTATATCTCTTTCGATAAACAGGGAGCAGAGCTGTTGTTTAACCATCTCTCTTTGAGAGTGGGAAGAAAATCAACCATCATCACAACAAACCTAGGTTTTGACAGATGGGAAGAGATCTTTGGAGACCCTGTTCTTACGGCAGCCCTTGTAGACAGGCTAACCCATAAGGCTTATCTTGTAAATATGAACGGAGAATCATACAGATTGAAAGAAACAAAAAAAATGATGACAGAGCAATGAAGAAAAAAGTAAAAATAAGAACACCCGTTAACTCTTGGTGGCGGTACCGCCACCAAGAGTTAAATGAACTTTGAGATTAAATTAAAATGGTATACTTTTGGAATGGAATAATGGTATACTTTTGGGTTAATATAAACACAAGCTATTTTAGAGTATATGCTCATCGTTTCGCAGCAAAAAGCTGATTCCTGGAGGTTTGAAAGTTCTCATGAGCGTTATGAGCGTTTTTTAAT
This sequence comes from Dysgonamonadaceae bacterium, assembly GCA_035271465.1. Classification (GTDB taxonomy): domain Bacteria; phylum Bacteroidota; class Bacteroidia; order Bacteroidales; family Dysgonomonadaceae; genus UBA2632. Next base: position 1,375 of record DATERO010000208.1, read on the forward strand.
TGAGTATCCTGAAGTAGCAAAACGAGCATCTATAGATCATATAGCATCCTATCTATTAATGGCTCCAGAAACATTGAGTAGGGTAAGAGCCGGAGTATTATAATTCATTAAAACAAAGATAGGAATATTTAGAGATTGATGTTTTGATAAAATAATAATTAAATATAAATAAATAACGAATACAGAAGAATATATTAAATGCTGATAGATAAATCACGATAATATAATTAAATAGTTTGGTGATCTGCTCTCAACAACAACTTCTTTCTTATATATTTGTATATTTGTGTTCTTTTGTAGTCTGAAAATAAATTTAAATTAAGATCGGATACGTTCAGGCGTTCTTTACAAACTTCAGAGGTGAATAATTAGTTTTGTTTGTATGGAATAGAGTTTGATGTATAGCTGGATCTATAAATCGTTCCGCGATTCAATAAATATTCATGAATAAAGCTATTATATTCGATATGGACGGAGTCTTAATTGACTCGGAGTGCTTATGGGTGCAAGCAGAAAAAGATGTATTCACATCGTTGGGAGTAAGAGTATCGGATGCAAACTGTGCTCTCACTAAAACAATGACAACTTCCGAAGTGACCAGATTCTGGTATGAAAAATACCCATGGGGCAACAATGATTTGGATTCTGTGGAACAAATGGTGATTATGCGTGTTATTGGATTAATTCAAACACAGGATTGTCAAATAGAAGGAGTGAAGAAATTTATTGAGAGTCTAAAATCAAAGAACTACAAGATAGGATTGGCCACAAATTCACCTGAAAAAATTATTTATGTGGTATTACATAAATTGGATGTTTTGCATTTGTTTGACACGGTTTCCTCTGCGGAGCATGAAATAAAGGGTAAGCCTGATCCTTCGATATATATTAATACTGCCGAAAAATTAGCTGTAAAACCTGAAAATTGCATTGTTATTGAAGACTCATATTCAGGGATGTTAGCAGCAAAAAGTGCAGGAATGAAAGTAGTTGCTTTCACAAATGGAAATTATGAGATTGATTTTGATATAGCTGATTATAAAATAGATAACTTTATTGATAGTAATATAGTTTTTTAAGATGACAAATAATCGTACAAAAGATTGGTTTACCATTGAAATAGTTGATGAGAATACATCAATTATCAGTGAATACGACCATTGGGAAGAAACACATTGCTATTTGTTGAACGGAACTGAACGTTGTCTGCTGATTGACACTGGGCTAGGTGTAGAAAATATTTGGGAACAAGTTCAAAGACTGACCGATAAGTCCGTTACAGTAGTTACAACACATGTGCATTACGACCACTTCGGTGGGCACAAATATTTTAAGGACTTTTATGTGCATGAAGCTGAAATAGAGTGGATACAAGGTGGATTCCCATTAACAATTGAGCAGGTTAGAACTATGTTAATTGAGGAGCCATGTGAATTTCCAAAGGATTTTGATATTGATAATTATACGTTATTTGAAGGAGTTCCTACCAGGGTGCTGAAGGATAATGATACAATTGAGTTGGGCGAACGCTCGGTTCAGGTACTTCATACCCCAGGACATTCCCCAGGTCATATATGTTTATATGAAGAAGATAAAGGATATTTATATACTGGAGACTTGATTTATATGGGTGATTTGTTTGCATATTATCCATCCACAGATCCTATTGCCTATATGCAATCAATAAAAAGATTGGCACTGCTACCTATAAAAAAGATTTTGCCTGCACACCATAACTTAGATGTTCCATTATCTATTATTAAAGAAATGGATAAAGCTTTTACGGAGTTGTACCAAGAAGGGAAATTAAAGCATGGAAGTGGATTGCATACCTATCAGGACTTTGGTATAAAATTGTAAATGACGCTTGGAGAAGATGTAAATAAAAACCTAATATTAAATAAATAGATGTATATTATTAGTGCATGTCTTGTTGGCATAAATTGTAGATATAACGGAACCAGCACTCTTAACTCAGCCTTAAAAAAAATGATTGATGATGGAATAGCGATTGCTGTATGTCCGGAAGTAATGGCTGGTTTACCTACACCAAGGGAGTCGTGTGAAATACAATTTATTTTAGGAGAGCAACGCGTTATAAGCAAATCGGGGAAAGATTATACTAAAGCATTTAATTTTGGAGCTGAGGAGACTCTTAAAATTTGCCTCAGTAAGCATATTTTAAAAGCAATTCTTCAATCCAGAAGCCCTTCGTGTGGATTCGGGAAAATATATAATGGATGTTTTGATGGAAAATTAATTCCAGGAAATGGAATCACAGCTGAGCTTTTACACAAAAATGGAATTGCCATTTTTACAGAGGATAATTTCGAGTAAGAGGTTTTACCTCTTGCTTCTCGCTGACTATTTAAGCAGTTTTTTTGAGGTAGCTTAATGGCCACTTTATATCTGAATCAATGCCATTAACTTGTAGTAATAAATATGACTTTTTCATATATAATAAATTTATTACAATGTCATTATATTGATTACAATAAATAGGGATAATGAGATAGTAATCTAAACTGTTAGTAAATAAAAAAGTATTAACTTTACTAATACAGTTTTTTTATGAAAGAAGAATTTGACTTTGAAAGTATCAAGAACAAAGCTCTGGAACAGTTAAAATCAGGTAAGTCTTTGTTGGGCAAAGACGGTGCTTTTGCACCTTTGTTGGAAAGTATCCTTAATGAAGCATTGGAAGGAGAGATGGACGCTCATTTAACAGAAGAGGAACGAGATTTGGATAATTGTCGTAATGGTAAGATGCAAAAGCAAGTTCAAACACCGTTAGGAGAAGTAACTGTTTCTACCCCATGAGATCGGCAGAGTACTTTTGAACCAGAGTTAATTAAGAAAAGTAAAACGATTATGACTGAATGAGTTGCAGATCGTATTATTGGTTTATATTCTTTAGGAAACAGTATTTGTCAGATCAGTAACTGGATGGAAGAGAATCTGGGTAAGCGTGTTTCGACCGAAACAATCAGTGTAATTATAGACTGTGTATTACCCGAGATTAAAGTATGACGTTCCCGTCCCAGGGATAGTATTTATCCGATCGTTTGGATGATTGCCATTCATTACAAGGTAATGGATGATTCAGGACGTGCAGTATCCTAGGTGATTTATAATGTTTTAAGCATAGATAAAAATTCGAATTTAAAACTGTATATTGCTAATTTCTCACCTTTATCACTTTTGTCCAGCAATATAGAAACGCTGCTTTAAAAAACATTCAATAGCAAATTCACTTGCATCGAAATGTGGAGTTGGGATATGTAACGGATCAACCCATTCCCATATTTCGCATTTGTCTTTTTCCATTATCATAGCATTTCCCTGAAATGTATTTGTATGTAAAATAATTGAAACGTAATGTTTTTTGTCATTTGAGTATGTCCTTAGGTTATTTGTAACAGCAATGACTTTGGGATCAGATATTTTAAGTCCTGTTTCTTCAAAAATTTCCTTAATGGCAGCTTCTTCAAACGTTTCTCCTAATTCAAGATGTCCTCCGGGAATAGAATAAAATGGCGAATGACTTCCTTTTCGTTTCCCTATAAGTATTTTTTTTTCTTTATTTTCTATAATTACTCCAACTCCAACCTTTGGTCTTTCCATTATTATGAATATTAAATAATGTGTATATTAATGATTTTGTAATCTATTATTCAACGATTGTGGTTTACAGATCGATTCTTTCATTTAATCGCCCCATTTGAAAATTCAATTTTTGTTGCAATAGTATTGAATTGATACTTGAGTTAAATTTTAATGGATCATCCCCGGAGCAAGCCTCGAGGAATTATCTTGATTAAAAACAAAATTAGTGAAAATCTCTCAAATGACTTGTGTTTTTTTATAATAATTCATGGTTTATAAGTTTTATTACTACTGATTTTCTATTTTTTGAATAATTTGTTGTTGCTTCACCTCTTGAATACATTAAAAAAAAGGATTTTATTCTTAAATTAAGTTTTAGTGCAAGGTGCAAGCATATCTATATATAGATACTTGCACCTTGCACTAAGTTAAAACATTATGGGATAGATGTTTTGCCGATTCAGAAAATGCTTGTATCTTTGAACCCAAGATATATGCAGAAAAGCATAGGTCAAAGGTGGACAAATAGGACTCTGAAACTTGTGCCTAATTCGTTACCGATAATAAGTTTTGAAAATATAAAGTGTTGACTTAAAGTTATATGGATGGGAAGGTTCACCGACCTGTCTCTCCGCGGAAAGGTCTGGACAAAAACAGACAATAAACGGACAAAAGCCTACAAGTTAATGATTTGTAGGCTTTTTTGTTTGTGGTTTGATGAACATTTATTCCGAGTGTATCAATCTGAACGTTTTCAAGACAGATTGATCCAGCAACTAATGAAGCAACAAGAAATAGGATCATAAATGACTCACGACTGTTAATTTCCTGTCTGAAATAATCGGATATATCTTTCTCTTCTTTTGTCCCAGAAAGCGGAAGCAAAAGACGTTTTACACTATATTCAGATAATTGTCTTTCGTGTTTTGCTGAACTCGCAAGCCCTGTTTTATCTACATCATAAAGCAGAACAATATGTTTGAAACGAAAACTTAATTTGTGAATAATATCTGACGGGATATTTACAGTTTCACTATTAAAACATATTGCATGACAACCCTTTTCTGCAAGAGAAAGAACATCTTTCTCACCCCCGTAATAAAGACTGTATCACCTTTAGCAGGTAATTGTTCGAGTCCGAAGCAATAATTTTTACCAATATCTCCACCATATAGGAATCGTATTTTAGAAAATGGACGATACAGTTTTATATAATGTTTATTATTGTACCCGAAGATTGGTTCTGTTAATGATGAAACGATAGAATAAGGTTGATTCTCGTTGTTCACACTTTTGAACTCCCTGATGGAGCAAACTTTATATAGTGCTAATGTCTCAATGTTAATACCATA
>DATERO010000209.1:0-2861 GCA_035271465.1 Dysgonamonadaceae bacterium
AGAATTCAATTATTTTACTTACATTATCAACATATGTCAATCATTAAAAGTGTATTAGATACCGATTTATATAAATTCACAACAAGTTATGCATATTCGAAACTCTTTCCACGTGCTTTTGGAGAATTTGAATTTGTAGATAGAAGCAACGGAGATTACCCTGAAGGTTTCGATAAACTTCTCATGGCAGAGCTAAAGAGCATGGAAATGCTGTTTTTGACTGAAGACGAAGAGAAGTTTTTGAAGAAGAAATTACCTTATCTTCCACCAACCTATATAGACTTTCTAAAAGGTTTTCGATTTAACTCTTCGGAAGTGAAAGTTTGGATGGAGGGAAGCCAGTTGAAAGTCACAGCAACTGGATTACTGTATCGTATAACCCTCTGGGAAACTCCTATATTGGCTACAATATCAGAGCTTTACTTCAAGGTAACCAATCAAAAGGCTGATCTAGAGTATATGGAAAAAGCCGCTATTGAAAAAGCAGAGCTTTTGAAGAAGAATAATATTACATTTTCTCTTTTCGGTATGCGCCGTAGGTTTAGTGCAGAGGTAGAGGATAGAGTTACAGAGTTGCTTAAAAAGCATTCGGAGGACAATTATTTTGGAACAAGCAATGTATATATGGCTTATAAACACAATGTGAATGTTTCAGGAACTCATCCTCATGAATGGGTGCAATTTCATGGTTCTATATATGGTTATAAAATGGCCAACTACATGTCAATGGAGAATTGGATTGATGTATATGATGGGGATTTAGGAACGGTGTTAACAGATACTTATACTACTGAGATATTCCTTCGCAACTTCAGTAAGAAACATGCAGCACTTTTCACCAGCTTGAGACATGATAGTGGCGATCCTATGAGGTTTGTTGACAAAGTAATAGAACGTTACAAAGAATTGAGAATTAACCCACAGATAAAATACATTGTTTTCTCAGACAGCTTGAATGTGGAAAGAGCAATCTCAATTAAAGAATATTGCGGTGATAGGATAGGGGCTACATTTGGAATTGGGACAAACCTTACTAACGATGTTGGTAACAACATTAAAGGGATGAATATTGTGATGAAGCTGTTCCGTTGTAAAATGACCGAAAAGGAACAGTGGCACGAGTGTGTAAAGCTCTCTGATGTGGAAGGAAAACACACAGGTAGTAAGCGTGAGATTCATTTGGCACAAGAGACATTGGATTTACTGTAATCTATTAAGCATGCTCTCTTGCTTGATTATGAATAATCGTAGTAAAAAAAGTCATAACTTGACTTTGTAGAATATTAGCAAAAGGGTTCAGCTTGTTATAAAGTTGAACCCTTTTTTTTGTTGATGTGGAGATAAATGTTGAATAACCATTAATAGCACAGTAGGTTATCGCCAAGGGAAGCAAAATAAGGGAAAAATGAGTATATTTGTGACTCAATATAATCTTTCATGATATTAAAACTACTATAAGAAAATGGCAGGACACAGTAAATGGTCAAATATTAAAGCACGCAAAGGTGCACAAGACAAAAAGAGAGCTAAAATATTCTCGAGAGTAATTAAAGAAATAACCATAGCAATTAAAGAGAATGGCAATAATGGAGATCCAGAAACTAATCCAGCATTAAGAAATGCAATTCAGAATGCACGTGGTGCAAATTTACCTAAGGATAATATTGAGAGAGCTATAAAGAGAGCTTCGGGTTCTGACTCTGAAAATTATAAACACATCAACTTAGAAGGGTATGGACCTCACGGAATAGCTATATTCGTTGAGTGTACTTCAGATAATAGTAACAGAACTGTTGCCAATGTAAGAGCTACCTTTAACAAATATGGTGGAAGCTTGGGAACTAATGGTTCTTTAGAGTTTCTATTTGACAGATTCGGCGTGTTTACTATTGAAAAAGAGGAGTTGAAAATTGATTGGGATGAGCTACAGCTTATATTGATAGAATATGGTGCTGAGTCTTTTGAGGAAGAGGACGAGGTGTATTTAATCTATTCGGATTATAAGAGTTTCGGTAATGTATCTGAAAAAATTTATGAGTTGGAAATTAAAACACAAAATGCTGCAATAGAGCTAATACCTAATCATACTGAAACTTTGCCTCTGGAGCAAGCTATGACTATAATTAATATGATTGAAGCATTTGAGGATGATGATGATGTGCAGAATGTGTATCACAGTCTTGAATTGACTGATGAGTTAAGTGAAGAGCTTGGGAAGATGTAGTCTGTATTTGAGTATAGATTTAAATGTTTTCTAATTACAAGTATTGCGATTGAAGTTTATGATTGATAGATGCAAGCTTAATATTTTTTCACTATATCTCTGCTAGTAAAGCAATTATGTATGAAGTCGATTGGTAATATTATTTGGATTGTTTTTGGAGGTCTTATTGTAGCTATAGAATATGTGCTAGCAAGCATTCCTTTCTTTGTTTCAATTATTGGTATTCCTTTTGGCTTTCAGTTGCTCAAAATTGCAACTGTTGCACTATGGCCATTTGGTAAAAAAGTTTCTAATGCAAATAACAGTCTAGGGTGCCTATCTACTATTATGAATATAATATGGTTTTTTGTTGGAGGGATCGGGATATGTTTAACGCATTTTGGTTTTGGTCTTCTTTTTTATATTACAATAATAGGTATTCCTTTTGGCAATCAACACATGAAACTTGCAAAATTAGCCCTGACTCCTTTTGGTCGCGAAGTTGTGTATAAGTAGGAGGTTTACTAGTTATCAATGTTGGCTATCATACAATAGCATATAATTAAAAAGTTGGTGCTATCTTTTCTGTATATAGTTTGTAAAATGCTTCTTTAATTTCGTCACGCACTCGATAGTATTCACTATCGATAAATTCAGA
>DATERO010000210.1:0-6159 GCA_035271465.1 Dysgonamonadaceae bacterium
TATAGTGGAATTTTGGTTTATCTTGCTAACTTTCTTGATCCCGTTTTCATACACTTAGGGTTGCCTGGGAGCACCGCAATTATCTTCATAACCAGCATTTTCCTTCCACTCTATGCACCTTTGGCTATTATCACATCAATGGCTTTAACGCTGCGTGAGTTGACCATCTTAGCACTAATGTGTCAAGTTGCACACAACCTCCCTGTTGAAAGTGCTATACAAGCAAAAACAGGCACCTCATTTTGGGCAATGTTTGGTGTGCGGATTTTAATGAGTATCCTGATCGGATATGTGCTTAATCTAATTCTTCCAGCAGAAATGGGAATGCCAAGCTTCCTACAGACATCTCCCGAAATAATGAGTTCACTTGGAGATGTATTTATGGCTTGGATAATTACTTCTCTTCGTATATCGATACTCATAATTGCTGTTGTAACGATACTTATGGTGACCTACAGATTATTGGAAGAGTACAATTTAATCAACAAGTTATCAAAATCCATAGAGCCAATTCTTAAAATATTTGGTTTACCCAAAAGCACTGGTTTCCTTTGGCTTATTGGCAACATTGTGGGCTTAGCTTATGGTGGTGCCTTAATGGTTGACCAAATGAGAGATGGAAAAGTAACAAAAGCTGAAGGCAGTTTATTAAATTACCACTTAGCTGTTTCTCACTCAATTCTTGAAGACAATCTACTATTTGTAGCACTTGGTGTCTCTATATGGTGGATACTCGTAACAAGACTTATTGCTGCATGGATAGTTGTATGGTTAAGAAGGTTGTTTTTAAATCTCAAAGCAAGGTTATTCAATCAATATGATGTAACTACATCTAAAGTATAAAAATTATGGTCCACCCAATAAAGCAAATATTACTATCGCGCATTCTAATCCTTGATGGTGCTATGGGCACTATGATACAGAGATATAATCTGACAGAGGAACAGTTTAAGGGTGAGCGATTTAAAAGAACAAGTAAATTACAGAAAGGAAATAACGACCTTCTTACCATCACTCAACCAAGTATTATTGAGCAAATTCACAGAGAGTACCTTGAAGCTGGCACTGATATTATTGAAACAAACACCTTCAATTCTAACTCCATATCCATGCAAGATTATGGCATGCAAAATGTTGTAACGGAAATGAATATTAAAGCTGCGCAGATTGCTCGTGCAGTTGCTGATGAATACACAACTAAAACTCCAAATAAACCTCGCTTTGTTGCGGGATCAATTGGTCCAACCAACAAGACTACCTCTATGGGTCCACGTGTTGAAGACCCAATGTATCGAGAAGTAAACTTTGATGATTTAAGAGTAACTTATGAGGAGCAAATCGAAGCTTTAATTGAAGGAGGCGTTGACCTTTTGCTTATCGAAACAGTTTTTGATACGCTCAATGCTAAAGCGGCACTTTTTGCTGCGCAAAACATCTTCCGCAAAATCGGTAAAGAAGTGCCTATAATGCTTTCCGTTACTTTATCTGACAAAGCAGGCCGAACACTATCTGGACAAACAGTTGAAGGGTTTCTAACTTCAATAAGTCATATCAGCTTATTATCAGTAGGTTTGAATTGCTCATTTGGAGCTTCAGATATGAAGCCTCATTTGAAACAATTAAAAAGAATAGCCCCTTTTTATGTTAGTGCTTATCCCAATGCTGGCCTCCCCAATCAATTGGGAGAGTATGATGAGAGCCCAGAGAAAATGGCGAAGCAAGTTGAAGAGTTTATTGATGAAGGGTTGGTGAATATAATCGGTGGCTGCTGTGGCACTACACCTCAACACATTGCACAATTTACACAGTTGGTAAATAAAGCAACTGCACCTCAACTAAATAAAAAAAGCCCTTATCTTCATGTCTCAGGATTGGAAGACTTTGTGTTCTCGCCCGAGAAAAACTTTGTGAATATTGGAGAGCGATGTAATGTTGCAGGGTCACGTAAGTTTTTAAGATTAATCAAAGAGAAAAATTACGAAGAGGCTCTGGCAATAGCACGACAGCAAGTAGAAGATGGCGCACAAATCATTGATATAAACATGGACGATGGTCTATTAGACGGAGCAGAAGAGATGACTAACTTTCTCAACTTCTTAGCGTCCGATCCTGATGTATCTCGTGTTCCATTAATGATAGACTCATCCAATTGGGATGTTATTGAAGCAGGGCTAAAATGTGTGCAAGGAAAAAGCATTGTAAACTCCATTTCATTAAAAAATGGAGAGGAAGAGTTTCTAAATCATGCACAGTTAATTAGAAAATACGGTGCGGCAACTGTTATAATGGCCTTTGATGAAAAAGGACAAGCAGATAATTACGAAAGGCGCATCGAGATATGTGAACGAGCTTATAGTCTTTTAGTTAACTCTGGATTCAACAAAGAGGATATCATTTTTGATCCAAACGTGCTGGCTATTGCTACAGGAATACCTGAGCATGCAAATTATGCGGTAGATTTTATAAATACAGCAAGGTGGATAAAAGAGAATTGCGACGGAGCCAAAGTGAGTGCTGGCGTCAGCAATTTATCGTTCTCATTCAGAGGCAACAACTATATACGTGAAGCAATGCACTCTGTTTTTCTTTACTATGCGATAAAGGCGGGACTTGACATGGGCATTGTTAATCCTGCTCAATCTGTCATCTATGAAGATATTCCTGAGGATTTGAAAAAGCTGGTAGAAGATGTTGTCTTAAATCGAAATGATGAAGCTACTGAGCGACTAATGGAATATGCCGAAAAGAACAATAACACGTTCACATCAGCACCAACAGAACAAGCAAAATGGCGTAATTACCCCCTTGAGGAAAGACTAAGTCATTCATTGATAAAAGGTATAAACGATTATTTGGAAGAAGACCTGAGTGAAGCACTCAAGGTATATCCTCGTGCAGTTGATATAATAGATCAACCCTTGATGGGCGGAATGAACAAAGTGGGCGAGCTATTTGGTTCAGGAAAAATGTTTCTCCCTCAAGTTGTGAAAGCTGCACGAACAATGAAAAGAGCTGTCGCCTACTTGCAACCAATCATTGAAAAAGAAAAAGCTATTTCAGGAGAAAGCAAAAATGCTGGGAAAATTATTTTAGCTACTGTAAAAGGAGATGTGCATGATATTGGTAAAAACATTGTTTCCATTATATTGCAATGCAACAATTACGAAGTTGTAGATTTGGGAGTCATGGTGACAGCAGAATCAATAATAAGTGAAATTCAAAAACACAAGCCTGACATTGTTGGATTGAGTGGACTTATCACACCCTCGTTAGAAGAGATGAGCATTGTTGCAAAAGAGATGCAAAAGGCAGGCTTAAATATCCCTCTACTAATTGGAGGTGCAACAACTTCAAAATTGCACACAGCCCTTAAAATAGACCCCAAATATCCCAGTGGATCAATCATCTATGTCAAAGATGCTTCTCAAAGCCCCTTTGTTATGTCCAAGCTGATGAGTGTAGATAAAAAAGAAGAATTTATAACTACCACTAAAAAAGAGTTTGAGAATCTCCGCAACTCGGCCTTAGAAAAGAAAGCTGAGCTTGTTAGTCTTGAAACGGCTCGGCAAAAGTCATTGAAATTAGATTGGGATAACTTTTATGCAGCAACTCCACAATTCTTGGGAAGAAAAGTGCTAAATCCGATCAATATTGAGCAGATAATACCTTATATCGATTGGAAGTTTTTCTTTCATGTATGGAATCTTTCTGCGAAGTTTGCAACAGTCACCAAAATAAATATGTGTGGCCATTGCAAAGCCCAATGGTTTGCAGCATTTAAAGAGGGAGATAGAGAAAAAGCAATGGAGGCCTCCAAGCTCTATGATGATGCTCAGGCTATGCTTGATAAACTAAAAGACCTTGAGGCCGAATATATAAAAGCTGTATTTGTGATTGCTGAAGCATATAGTGAAAATGATACCATCTATATTGACAATATACCTTTTGCAATGCTTCGCCAACAAAAGAAAACTGCGAAAGACAAGTATATTTGCTTAAGTGATTTTGTTGCACCAAAATCTATAAATAAAAAAGACTATTTGGGTGCATTTGCAGTAACAGCAGGAGCGAGTGCCGATTATTTGTTGAACAAATATAAGCGTGAAGATGATGAATACAGCTTCTTGCTTCTACAATCGCTATTAGATAGATTGGCCGAAGGTGCAACAGAGTGGCTCCACGAAAAGATACGCAAAGAATATTGGGGATATGCAAGTGATGAAGATCTAACCATCCCTGCATTATTCACAGTTAAGTATTCAGGCATTAGACCTGCAGTTGGATATCCATCAATCCCTGATCAGTCAATAAACTTTGATTTGCACAACGATTTGCTTCAATCAAGTGAGATTGGTATATCTCTTACAGAGAATGGATTGATGTACCCCAATGCATCTGTATCAGGATTCATTTTCTCACATCCAGAAGCGAAGTATTTTGCTATTGGACCAATATCAGACGAGCAAGCCAAAGATTATATGAAACGAAGAAACAAAGAGTTTGGTTTGGCTCAGAAGTTTTTAGCTGCCAATTTAAATAAATAAAATAAATAGTGAAGAATGAGAAGTTTTGGAAGTGACAACAACTCGGGAGTTCATCCTCGCATTATGGATGCCATTGTACAGGCAAATTCAAATCACGCAATTGGATATGGTGATGATGATTGGACGCGTAAAGCTAAAGTAGCAATGCAAACATTGTTGGAAACAGATTCAATAAAGCCCTATTTTGTTTTCAATGGAACAGGCGCCAATGTAATTGCTTTGCAAGCTTGCCTCTCCTCCTTCAATAGCATTATTTGTGCTTCAACGGCTCATATAGCGGTAGATGAATGTGGAGCTCCCACAAAGTTTACTGGATGCGCAATAAAAGAGATAGACACCAAAGATGGAAAACTCACCCCAGCGTTGGTTTCTCCACATTTGCATGGTTTTGGAATAGATCATCACTCTCAACCAAAGGTAATTGTAATTTCTCAAACAACAGAGTTAGGCACTGCATATACTCCGCAGGAGGTTAAAAAGTTGGCTGACTTGGCGCATAAACATGACATGTACCTGTTTGTCGATGGAACACGTTTATCCAATGCCTGCGACACATTAAATGTCTCTTTAAAAGAGATGACAATTGATTGTGGTGTAGATATCTTCACCATGGGAGGGACTAAAAATGGATTGATGATGGGTGAAGTTATAGTAGCTCTGCGACCTGAATTAGAGAAAAACCTGATGTATTATCGCAAACAGACCTGTCAACTTTACTCAAAAATGCGTTATCTTTCAGCACAATTTATTCCGTATCTCAATGAACAGATATGGATAGAGAATGCACAAAAATCAAACGCGGCAGCACAGCAGTTGGCCAATGCCATGAAGAAGATAAAAGAAATTGAGATAACACAAAAGGTTGAATCGAACGCTATATTCTTTATTTTACCAAAAGGTGTTTCAGATGAACTCCGCAAGCATTATTTTTTCTATGATTGGGACGAATCACGAAATGAAATGAGATTGGTCTGCTCATGGGATACAACACAGAGTGACATTAACGACTTTATTAGCTATCTTCAGAAACTAACAAATTAAATCCTTTATAGACATGTTTGACTTTTTAGATGTTTATCCCTATTTACTTCCAGTAATTATCTTTTTTGGAAGAATTGTTGATGTTACTTTAGGAACATTGAGAATAATCTTTGTATCAAAAGGTGAGAAACTGAAAGCTCCAGTCATAGGGTTTTTCGAAATTCTGATTTGGGTAGTAGTTATTTCTCAGGTTCTATCACGTGCAGACAGCATGATTGCCTATTTATCTTATGCTGCAGGATATGCTGCAGGAAACTATGTTGGAATACTAATTGAAAAACGTATCGCTTTCGGAATAATACTTTGCAGAGTTTACACCAACAAATCAGGATTTAAGTTGGTTAAACTATTAAGCCTAAAAGGGTTTGGTGCAACCATGACGCATGGCACTGGCTCTGTAAATGAAGTTGATATTGTGGAAACCATATTTGACAGGAAACAACTAAAGAATGTTTCAAGCATAATTCTATCTTTCGATAAAGATGCATTTTATGTCATCGAAGATGTGCGGACTAGGTCAAGAGGTGTATTTCCCAAATCATCTAATTTGCTGAGACGCTGGAGGCCTGGAAAG
>DATERO010000211.1:0-3904 GCA_035271465.1 Dysgonamonadaceae bacterium
ATCCATGGTAGGATCAACAGCTGGAGGATTTAAATTCGACAGAATTTATCTTTTTTTCCAAATATTGATGAAACAGCTGCGATTGATCAAGCACCCCCAAGGAGTATTTGCCTCAAAGATTGATGAAGAGGTTGTTGAAAAGGAAGTAGAGTTGCAAACACTTAATTTTCTTTTGATTTATATACTCACTTTTTTTATTGTAACTGTTATTTTGACCTTCATGAATATAGATGGTCTCACAGCTTTCTCAGCCTCTATTGCTTCAATTGCAAACGTTGGTCCTGGTTTTGGTGAAGTTGGATCTTTAGGCAACTACTCCGCACTACCAGATGCTGCAAAATATGTTCTCTCTTTCGAAATGTTACTTGGAAGACTTGAGATAATGAATATATTGGCTTTGTTTCTCTTTTTTGGAAAGAAATAAACAACATTCATTTTTTTCAATTCCACTTCAAAATAACATCACACCTCTTGTTGATTCATATGCCACAACACATAACGCCATCAACCACTTCATGGTTTTCTTAAAAGATTAATGTACCTTTGTGTTTTAAAAAAACTAATAGAAACATAGATATGAATTTTGTTGAAGAACTCCGTTGGAGAGGTATGATTCAGGAAATTATGCCAGGAACGGAAGAACAATTGCTCAAAGAATTGACTGCTGGATATGTTGGCATTGACCCCACAGCCGACTCTTTACACATTGGACACTTAGTGGGTGTGATGATGTTGAAGCATCTACAGCGTGCAGGACACAAACCAATTGCCCTTATTGGAGGTGCAACAGGTATGATCGGCGACCCTTCGTTAAAGTCGGCCGAGAGAAACTTATTGGATGAAGAAACTCTTCGTAAGAATCAAGAAGGAATTAAAAAACAACTAGCAAAGTTTTTAGACTTCAATAGTGATTCACCAAATGCTGCGGAGATGGTAAACAACTATGACTGGATGAAAGATTTCACATTCTTAGATTTCATTCGCGATATAGGTAAACATATTACCGTTAACTATATGATGGCGAAAGATTCTGTAAAGAAGAGATTGAGTTCCGATTCGAAAGAGGGAATGTCTTTCACAGAGTTCTCTTATCAACTTATGCAAGGTTTTGATTTTTTACACCTCTTTCGCGAAAAGAATTGCCGTTTACAAATGGGCGGTTCCGATCAATGGGGAAACATCACAACTGGATCTGAATTAATAAGAAAAGTGACAGGTGGAGAAGCTTTTGCATTGGTGTGTCCATTAATCACAAAAGCAGATGGTGGTAAGTTTGGAAAAACTGAATCGGGAAATGTGTGGCTGGATAGTCGCTATACCTCACCCTATAAATTCTATCAATTTTGGTTGAACGTAAGTGACGACGATGCAATAAAATACATCAAGATATTTACAGACCTTTCAAAAGAAGAAATAGACACACTTATAAAAGAGCAAACAAAAGCACCACATTTGCGCGCAATACAAAACAGACTTGCCGAAGAAGTAACCACTATGGTTCATTCACGCCAAGAACTGGAAGCAGCAATTGAAGCATCAGGTATCCTTTTTGGAAATTCAACTGCAGATGCATTGAAAAAAATTGACGAGGAAACATTGTTGCAAATTTTTGAAGGTGTTCCACAGTTCAAAGTTTCCAAAGAAAAGCTATCGCAAGGTGTTAAAGCGGTTGATTTATTCACTGAAGATGCGCAAGTATTTCCTTCGAAAGGCGAAATGCGTAAACTTGTACAATCTGGTGGTGTAATGATCAACAAAGAAAAGGTAAATACTTTTGATCAGATAATTGACACCAATTATTTGATATCCAACAAATACCTACTCGCACAGCGAGGTAAGAAGAACTACTTCTTATTAATTGTTGAATAAAAGTCACTAAAATATTTGCAAAGTATAAAATGAAGTTATACTTTTGCACTGCTTTTAACGAAGCACATAAGGATTGTCCTATGGTGTAATGGTAGCACATCTGATTTTGGTTCAGTCAGTCCAGGTTCGAATCCTAGTAGGACAACAATCAAAAAACTTAAAACCGCTTATTATCAAATTGATATTAAGCGGTTTTTTCATTTGGAGGATGAATTATGGTACGAATACAAATAACAGCTATTCTACAATGTTCCAATTATGTTTCAAGGCTATTAATCCTCTACCCTATCAACCTTATCCACAAGCGTATCCCACTTTAAAATACAGTTGACCCTTTCATCAATGCAAGAGACTATTGTACTTCTTATTATCAACCTTTAAGATGTGCACATAACCAAATCAAATTTAAATCTACCCTTCAACCATAAGCAACAAGCGATATTATATTTCCTCCTATTATCGAACGAATAGACAAGCGAGATAAAAAGTAAATAGAACTTCCAGATCAGTATGAAACCTCCAAACAAGATTATATCTACTTTCGGATAGAAATAAAACTTCAAAAAGAAGTGATTTATACTTTCCTAGCAGTAAGAAACCTCAATCCAAACTGATTTTTACTTTCCGAGCAATAAGAAAGTGGTTTTCGAGAGTGAATTGTACTTTCCCAGCAGCAAGAAATCTCAATCCAAGCCGAATTTCGCTTTCCGAGCAGTAAGAAAGTGATTTTCGAGAGTGAAATGCACTTTCCGAGCAGCAAGAAACCTCAATCCGAACCAGATAGCACTTTCCGAGCAGTAAGAAAGTGGTTTTCGAGAATGAAATGCACTTTCCGAGCAGCAAGAAACCTATTTCCAAACTGAATTGCACTTTCCGAGCAATAAGAAAGTGATTTCCGACAGTGAAATGCATTTTCCGAGCAGCAAGAAACCTATTTCCAAACTGAATTGCACTTTCCGAGCAGTAAGAGACCTATTTCCGAACTGAATTGCACTTTCCGAGCAGCAAGAAGCATGTTTCAAAGTCTAATCGGTGTTTCTGACCAATAAATGTAGGGCAAAAAAGTATAAAACAAATAAATTGAAGTGTTATTGCGATTATTTTGAGCGAACCCAACTCCAATAGTTTTTAATTAATGTGGTTGGTGTTGAAATTTTAATGTATTTCTTGAAGTGTATGTATAAATCAAAAATGCCCTTAATCTACTGCTCAACACAGCAAATTAACGGCATTTTCGTTATCTTGGATATTTCTTTTCTCGTTATTTCAACTCAGAATTCGTATCGATGTCTAACTTGCGGCTAGTGCCCTTCTGATCTCCATCATCATTATATCTAATATGAGCTGCTCCTAACTCTCCTCTTTTGAATTTCTCTAATCTATGGTCTGATGTTGTTTTATCTTTCTTATTCTCATCAACCATTGGCACGCTTTTGCTGTCTCTACTAACATTGTCAATAAACTCAGCTGGAGGATTATTGTCGTAAATGTGCTCTCTTAACTTATCCCGATCTTTCTCTTTGTTGTCTTTCATATCTTTGTAATTTATTTGATCTTATATTCAAAAAACCAAATGATTATTATCTATTTAAACAAACGCTTAATCAAATAAGTTCGAAATAGGCTGCGAAGTAGTAAGCTTTATGTATAGAGAATTATTAATATTATATTATTACTGGGCTCAAAATATCTTATTCTTTGGTTTTGTTGCAACAAAATCTTTTAAGTAAAAAGGTTCGAAGTAAGCCACATCTTCCAATTTATCTTCTGCATAAGCTTTCTGACTTAATTCAATCATGTTAGATGCGAGTGGATACACATCAGGAATAAACATTGCATTGGGATGACTAATAGTATCTTTACACTTGAGAGCACCATCTCCAAAAAAAACAACCTGCTGTTTTGACAATACTTCATTGAAACTCTCTTCATCTATTATCTTGGCTTCGGTTGGTTGAATTACATTCATTTGTGTGTCATAGATAGATGTATAAACTTCCATTCTTCGGGCATCTATCATGGGAACTAACAAAGC
>DATERO010000212.1:0-3860 GCA_035271465.1 Dysgonamonadaceae bacterium
GTGTTCCGTAGCTGCAGAGTTGTAATCATTAAACACCTTAATGCAAGTAATATGTGTTTAAAATCAAATAGTTTGTCAAAAGCTCAATCAAGAAGTAATTAAACTTTACCCTAATTTATGTGAGATATCATTAATTAATTAATTATCTTTGGTGGAGAAGCTAAACTCATTAATTTTCTGAACATAAACTTATACAATGAAGCTATCATGAAAAAAATATACGGATTTAAAGTTCTTATTAATGAAAAGTTAATTTGCAGAGCGGGTTTTGAAGATAAAAACTCTGTTGTTACATGTATTCTTAGTTCACTTAGACGTAAAGATGACGTTTCTGAAGAATTAAACTTATCAATTGGTGGATTGATTTCAGATTCAGATCAAAATGCAAGTTGGTACAATAACAACAATTTACAAGAAGGTGATAAAATATCTATTGAGATTATTTCAAGTGATTTTGATCCTCCTGCTACAATAAACCCCAAATTATCTGAAAAGGATATTGCAGCACATCAACTTAAATATCAACTTAAACACTATTACAAACTAAAAGAAGAACTGAAAGAGTACTTGGATGAGTAAATGAATATCACATATTGAAATACGCATTGCTAACAATTACAGAAAAATAAATCTAACTGAAAAAGTTATGAAATCAATTAAATCAATTTTTATTTTACTTGCGATTTTATTACTAACAGCGTGTTCTTCTTCAAACAATATTGATGTCAGCCGAGAAGATATCTTAGGAACATGGGAGTTATCCGATCAATCACTTAAAAAAATAGATCTACAAAAAGAAAGTAGTACAATAACAGCTTTTCAACTGAATGCTGATTCCACTGCATTGTTTACTCTTGGTGATTCGCCTGATAAAAAAGTTGACGGAAGATGGACCTGGAAATATGAGAAGATAATAGGAAATGAAAAGATAGGAGTTAGCATTGAAAATGACGTAATGATTTATGGCAAAAGAAAAATTAATGATAAAGACATCTGGGTGTTAGGTTTGAAATTAAGAGAAAGCAAAAATGGAGAGATTACTCTAATGGCGCAAAACAAAATATATGAGAAGCAGTAAAACAACCATTAAAAAATAAAAGAATTCTATCTATTCCTTTAGGTACAATAAATAGCCTAACACTAAATTTATCAAAGATAGTCGAGAAAACCACTGTCAATCTCTTAACTCTCCTTTTTTCTTTTACCACTTAAAATGAGTATTTTTGTATCTCAATAGAAACAAACATACTCCCCTTAATGGAAAAACTATTAGACAACTTAAATCCCTCACAGCGTGCTGCAGTTGAGTTTTGCGACGGCCCATCACTGGTTATAGCTGGAGCGGGATCGGGCAAGACACGCGTATTGACCTACAAAATTGCGTACTTACTTAAACAAGGATTGCCTCCTTACTATATACTTGCCCTCACATTTACCAACAAGGCTGCGCGGGAAATGAAAGAGCGTATTGCCGAGGTGGCCGGTGAGAAAGCAGCTCGACAATTGTGGATGGGTACATTTCACTCTATCTTTTCACGCATATTGCGCAATGAAGCTGAACTGTTGGGTTATACCTCAAATTTTACCATATTTGATTCATCCGATTCAAAAAACTTGGTTAAGCTAATCATTAAAGACCTGAAATTGGATGATAAAGTATACAGACCTGGTCCAGTGCATGGGCAAATATCGAAAGCGAAGAACAATTTGATTACACCCACAGTGTATGCTAATAATGAGGAACTATTGGAGTATGATAGAATGTCAAAACGCCCCATGATATTCGAAATTTACAAGAGATATCAGCGCAGGCTGAAATCGTCTAACAGTATGGATTTCGATGATTTGTTGATGAACACAAATATCCTATTTAGGGACAACCCTAAAGTGTTGGAGGACTATCAAAACAGATTTCAATATATATTGGTGGATGAGTATCAAGATACTAATGTTTCGCAACATCGCATTGTAAGTCAGTTGGCCGATATCCACCAACGTGTCTGTGTAGTGGGTGATGATGCACAAAGTATCTATTCTTTTCGTGGAGCAAACATTGACAATATTCTCAATTTTAAATCGAATTACCCCAATACAAAGACATTTAAGCTGGAGCAGAATTATCGCTCTACTCAGAACATAGTTTCAGCTGCCAATAGTTTGATAAAGAAGAATAGCGAACAAATTTTCAAGAATGTTTTTTCTGAGCGAGATGAGGGTGAAAAGATAGAGGTAGTTTCTGCTTTCTCTGATTATGAAGAAGGAATTATTGTTGCAAATAAAATTGCACGAATGCGATTAGAGCTACACTCAACATATAAGGACTTCGCAATTCTGTATAGAACAAATGCTCAATCGCGTGTTTTCGAAGAGTCGCTTCGCAAAGCAAATATACCTTATCGCATCTATGGTGGCTTGTCGTTTTATCAGCGTAAAGAGATAAAGGATGTAGTAAGTTATTTTAGATTGATTGTAAACCCAAGTGATGAAATTGCTTTTCAACGAGTTATTAATTACCCCACAAGAGGGATTGGTAATGTGACTGTCAATAAAATAACGGAAGCAGCACAACATCATGAAGTTGGATTGTGGGAGATTATTTCGAATCTTGATAAATATCCATTGCAGATAAATGCTGGAACTGCTAAAAGAATTACTGGTTTTCAATCGCTCATTGCGGATTTTATTGAACAAGACAGAGATATGTCAGCTTTTGAACTCGCACAAGAAGTGATAAAGAAAACAGGGATTGCAAAAGACACATTTGGTGATTTATCTCCTGAGGGGATGAGTCGGACACAAAACATTCAAGAACTGCTTAATGCAATGAGTGAGTTTGTGGATATGCGTATTGAGCAAGGCGAAGAAGATACACAGTTGGTTGACTTTCTATCTGAAGCAGCATTGCTTACAGACCAAGACACCGACACAGATTCGGCGGATGATGATAAAATAACATTGATGACCGTACATGCCTCAAAAGGTTTGGAATTCGAACATGTTTTTGTAGTTGGCATGGAAGAAGATTTGTTTCCATCTCAAATGGCAAAAGGTGAGATACGAGGATTGGAAGAAGAGCGTCGCTTGTTTTATGTTGCGCTAACCAGAGCTAAACAAACCTGCATAATTACATTCGCAAAAAGTAGGTTCAAGCATGGACAAAACACACCAGCTAGACAAAGTCAGTTCTTGAAAGATATTGATCCCGAATTTATTAAAACAGAAACTACAACACTTGGACCATCAAAAAAAGAAGGTGCAACTGATGGTTTTTGGGACTCCATGCGACGCAGAGCTCAGTCTACAAGACCTACACTTAAGAGAGAAGAACCAACATATAATAGACAGACTAAAAAAGCACCAGTCAATCAAGCTTCCAGTGTGAATACTCTTTCTAATGAAGCCAATGCATTGAAAGAAGGTCAAGTGATAGAACACGAAAGATTTGGCACTGGGATAGTAATTACAATTGAAAATAGCGGCAATGACCGACGGGCATTTGTTGAGTTTGAAACTGTGGGTAAAAAACAGCTGTTGCTGAAATTTGCGAAGTTTACAATCATATCAGATTAACTACTTTTCGTGATTGCAATATACTTTCGTAAAAGCAACGTCTTCAAAGCTTATAAATTAGAACTTCACTATAATTCCTACTGTTGGCAATATACTTCCGGAAGTATTATCCAATATCCGTAAACCTTGCTTAGCTGGATCTCCACCAAGATCTTTCAATACATCACCATTCACATCTTTGTTTGTATATATAGGTTCGCTTTCCGATTGGAAGTTATAGGCATTTTGAACATCGGTATATAAATTTAATATCCACTTCTTGAAGTAGAACTCTTTATCTACACGCAAAT
>DATERO010000213.1:0-7683 GCA_035271465.1 Dysgonamonadaceae bacterium
ATTTAGAGAAGTGATAATCATTAATCATGTTTTTGAAATTACAATAACGGGTCACGTGTTATTCTTATTTCCATTAGTTTTTTAGAATAACAGATCACCAGTTGTTCTAATTACTTTTGTTTTTTCTTCCAACAGGTGACATGTTATTACAAATTCATCAGAATAAACTCATAATTGGTGGCTAACTACTATTTTTCTTCTCATTCTTTAACAAAAACGAACATATTTGTGATTATATTTACAGAATTGATGTAGCCTCAGTGTCTGTATTTACTAATTGCAGATAGTTTCATCTATAAATGTCCATCATTTCCACATTTTCACGTGGAAATAGAGTAACACGTGACTGAGTATTTTATTTTTCAAATTAGAACTGTAGAAAAGGGACTTCTGTTTGTTATAGAAGCTTAACGGATTTGAGTAAATTACCTCACGTTATGGGTGTTTAATATAGAAAATATAGTGATTACTCTTGCAATATTGATATTTCTAAGGGTTGAAAGAATAAGTATGGATAATACGTAAGATTATGTGTTTAGATTAACAGGGTCATAAAAAGCAAAACTTATATGTCAGCAAGTTGCTGATTAGTAGACATTATTGAGTGTGTTGATAATATTGTGATGAATAATGCGGGTTAATAGACTTATTCTTAACTCACACACATAGTTTCACTGCTGATCCAACCGAGGTCTGCTAGTTAAGTAGCATCAACCAATAAATGAAAAACCCACGCTCAGATTTAATATCCAAGCATGGGTTTTTATATATTAATGAGTGATGGATAATTTCTAATCCAATTTCAACACTGCCAAAAACGCAGTTTGAGGAACTTCAACATTCCCCACTTGTTTCATTCGTTTCTTACCTTCTTTTTGTTTTTCAAGCAACTTGCGTTTACGAGATATATCACCACCATAACATTTTGCAGTAACATCTTTGCGGACAGCCTTCACAGTCTCTCGTGCAATAATCTTTGCTCCAATGGCAGCTTGAATAGCAATGTCAAATTGCTGACGCGGTATGAGTTCTTTCAGCTTTTCGCACATTCTTCTTCCAAATGATAGCGCATTGTCAACATGTGTAAGCGTAGAAAGCGCATCAACTGGTTCGCCGTTTAAAAGAACATCAAGTTTCACTAATTTAGATGGTCGGTAATCGTGCATTACATAATCAAATGATGCATAACCTTTTGAAATACTCTTGAGCCTATCGTAAAAGTCAATCACAATTTCACCCAGCGGCAAGTCATATGTAATCTCTACACGATCGCCCGAAATATACTCCTGTTTGATTAATTCTCCACGTTTGCCAAGACAAAGGGTCATAATGCCACCAATATAGGTAGTGCTGGTGATGACAGTAGAGCGAATATAAGGTTCTTCAATTCTTTCGATTGACATTATATCTGGCAATCCTGCTGGATTATGTACTTCTGTCATATTCCCTTTCTTATCGTATATTTTGTATGACACGTTAGGAACAGTCGTGATTACATCCATATTAAATTCACGGTCCAATCTTTCTTGAATAATTTCCATGTGCAAAAGACCAAGGAAACCACAACGAAAGCCAAAACCTAATGCCACTGACGATTCGGGTTGAAAAGTAAGCGATGCATCATTCAGCTGTAGTTTTTCTAATGATGAACGTAAGTCTTCAAAGTCCTCTGTATCTATTGGATATACTCCAGCAAACACCATCGGTTTTACTTCCTCAAAGCCTTCTATGGCTTTATCGCAAGGGTTTTTGACATGTGTAATGGTATCACCTACTTTTACTTCTTTAGAAGTTTTGATACCCGAAATAATATAGCCTACATTACCACATGTTACCTCTTTTGTTGGATGCATTGTTAGTTTGAGAATACCGACCTCATCAGCATTATATTCTTTACCTGTTGCGACAAACTTCACTAAGTCGCCTTTCTTGATACTTCCATTTACAATTTTGAAGTAAGCTATAATTCCACGGAATGAGTTAAATACCGAATCGAAAATTAACGCTTGCAGCGGTGCATCTGGATCTCCTTTTGGCTCAGGTACTCTGTCGATAATTGCAGATAGTATATCTTTCATACCAACACCTGTTTTACCACTTGCACGAAGAATGTCAGAACGATCACAACCCAGCAAATCAATTATTTGATCTTCCACCTCTTCAGGCATAGCACTATCGAGATCTATTTTATTAATAATCGGAATGATTTCTAAATCATTTTCGAGCGCCATATAAACATTGGAAATGGTTTGGGCTTGAATACCTTGAGCTGCATCCACTATTAATAAAGCGGCTTCACATGCTGCGATTGATCGCGAAACTTCGTAAGAGAAGTCAACGTGTCCGGGGGTGTCAATTAAATTTAGGCTATACATTTCCCCCTTGTGCTCGTAGTCCATCTGTATGGCATGGCTCTTAATAGTAATACCGCGCTCTTTTTCTAAATCCATGCTATCCAAAACCTGTGACTTCATCTCTTTGCCCTCAACGGTTCCGGTATATTCCAACAACCTGTCGGCCAAGGTGCTCTTGCCATGATCTATGTGAGCAATGATACAAAAATTGCGTATATTCTTCATCTAATTGTTTGTCTTAAGTGTGTTGCACTATAACCCCATACAAAGTATAATAACAGTGTATGATGCTATAATTTTTGTTTTAATACTGTCTTTCTGACAGTGACTTTACAAAAACAGATTATGATTTTATAAAGTGTCTTTTAAATAAGTATCAGTTCTCCTCTTTTTTAAAGAGTCTTTTTAGAACTCCGCGTTGTGAGGTGTTCTTGGGAATGGGATAACGTCGCGAATATTTGTCATACCTGTCACAAATAACATCAAACGTTCAAATCCTAATCCAAATCCTGCATGAGGAGCCGTTCCGAATTTGCGTGACTCAAGATACCACCAAATTGAATCGGGATTGATACCGAAATCGTCAACACGTTTCACAAGTTTGTCGTAATCAGACTCTCGTTCCGATCCTCCAATGATCTCACCAATTTTTGGAAAGAGTACATCCATTGCGCGGACAGTCTTGTTGTCATCGTTCAACTTCATGTAAAATGCTTTGATCTCAGCAGGGTAATCATTCAAGATTACAGGACATTTGAAATGTTTCTCTACCAAATAGCGTTCATGCTCAGATGATAGGTCTGCTCCCCAATAAACAGGATATTCAAAATCTTGACCGCTCTCTTCTAATATTTTCACACCTTCGGTGTATGACAATCTAACAAAATTGTTGTCAACTACAAAATGGAGTCTTTCCAATAGTGTTTTATCAATCATGTTGTTCAAGAACTCAAGATCTTCCTTACAATTGTCAAGAGCATATTGGACAAGGTATTTTAGGAAATCTTCTGCCAAGTCCATATTGTCATTATTGTCTGCAAAAGCCACTTCGGGTTCTATCATCCAAAACTCTGCCAAGTGACGAGGGGTGTTAGAGTTCTCTGCTCTAAATGTAGGGCCAAAAGTGTAGATAGATCCAAGTGCCATAGCACCCATTTCACCTTCCAATTGTCCAGACACAGTGAGATTGGTTTGACGGCTAAAAAAATCTTTGGAAAAATCTACTTCGCCTTCTTTTGTTTTTGGAACATCGTTCATGTTCAGCGTAGTAACTTCAAACATCGATCCAGCACCTTCTGCATCAGATCCGGTGATGATAGGAGTGTGGAAATAGAAAAATCCTCGATCGTTGTAGTATTTATGTATGGCATACGACATGTGATGACGCATTCTATATACTGCACTAAAAGTATTTGTGCGAGGACGCAAATGTGCTATTTCACGCAAGAACTCCATGGAATGTCCTTTCTTTTGCAAAGGATAGGTCAATGGATCGGCAGTTCCGTATATTTCTATTTCTGTTGCTTGTATCTCTACAGTTTGTCCTTTGCCTTGCGACTCTACCAAAACACCATTTACACTAATGGATGCGCCGGTAGAAATAGGTTTAAGATACTCTTCGCCAAACGTTGCTATGTCTATAACAATTTGAATGTTGCTAATTATTGACCCATCATTTAGCGCAACAAAACTAATATTTTTATTACCTCGGCGAGTGCGTACCCATCCTTTTACATTTATCTCTTCGCCGAAACTCTTAAGCTGTAGTGCTTCCGAAATTTTTGTTCTCTTAATTTGTTTCATATTATGAAAATCTTACACTTTAAAGCAAGACTTATATTTCAATATATTGTTAATGTTATGTTTTAATTGTGTTTGTGTAATTAGTCGAAAGCACCCATCCGCAACATGTTTACTTCTTTTTCTGTTAAATAACGCCATCTACCTCTCGAAAGATTTTTCTTTGTTAAACCTGCAAAATAAACACGATCTAATTTTAGCACGCGATAATCGAATTTTTCAAAAAGACGTCTCACAATTCTGTTTTTCCCAGAATGAATTTCGATACCTATTTGAGTTAAATCTTCTTCAGTTACATAGCTAATTGCGTCAACTAAAATTTCTCCATCTTCCAACTCTACACCGTCAGCAATTGCTTGCATATGTTCTGTTGTTACTGGTTTATCTACCCATACTTGGTATATTTTTCTCTTTTCATAGCGTGGGTGTGTTAGCTTCGATGCTAAGTCACCATCGTTA
Source organism: Dysgonamonadaceae bacterium (assembly GCA_035271465.1). Taxonomy (GTDB): domain Bacteria; phylum Bacteroidota; class Bacteroidia; order Bacteroidales; family Dysgonomonadaceae; genus UBA2632. The sequence continues at coordinate 4,614 of DATERO010000213.1, forward strand.
GTGAGTAGCAATACACCTGTTGTTCCTCTGTCCAACCTTCCCACTGGATATATTCTTTCAGAACATGCGCTTTTAACCAAGTCCATCACAGTTTTTCTGTTTTCCGGATCATCAGTTGTTGTTACAAAGCCTTTTGGCTTGTTCAATAATACATATACTTTGCTTTCAAGAGAAATTGGTTTATCGTGAAATGTTACACTATCAGCACGTGTAATTTTTGTGCCTAATTCACTCACCACTTCATCATTTACTTTCACCGCACCTGCTTGAATATAATTATCCGCTTCACGTCTTGAACATACACCCGCATTTGCTAAGTATTTATTCAAACGTATTGGTGCATTTGGATCAGCATTTTCTTTATATTTAATTTGTTTAAATGGAGCTTTCTTTATGAGAGGTTTAATAACTTTCCTTGGTCCATATCCTTCTCCTCTTTTATTTTGAGGATAGCTCGATTGTTGTCCACGACGATCAGGAGATGATGAGTATCTATCGGAGGATTGGTATCTATCTGATGAGGAAGGTCTGTCCGATGTTTGGAATCTGTTTCGCGATGATGGTCTGTCTCTTTGATCAGACGAATATCCGCGCTCTCCTACACGAGGCCTTCGCCTTCTATTGTCTTGAGAAGATTGCTGTTGTCTTGGTTGTCCCGAATCTGAACGATCGCTTGGTTTTCTAAGAATTATTTTTCTTTCTTTATTATCATTTTTGTTTGACGAGGAAGAATTATCTTTTGATTCGTCTCCACTTTTTCTATCGTGCTTTTCTTCGTTATTGGGTTTCATTTTATTTGTCCTTTATTAAATTAGTGGTTCTGATTAATTAATTGCCTCACGGCGTATCATGTGGATAAAGTTACTTTTGTGTTATTTGTTAAATACCTGTATAGTTTTGAGGAGTTATTGAACTCAGTTCCTCTTTTACATCATTACTAACGTTTAATTGACTAATGAATTCTTGAATGCTTTTTTTAGTAATTTGCATGTTGGTTCGTGTGAGTGCTTTTAGGGCTTCGTATGGTTCAGGGTAACCTTCTCTTCTCAATATAGTTTGAATTGCTTCAGCAACAACCGCCCAATTGTTCTCTAAATCGGCGTCTATTTTGCTATTATTTAATAACAACTTATTAAGTCCTTTTGTTGTGCTTTTCAAAGCAATTAATCCATGAGCCAATGGCATTCCAATATTTCGTAATACAGTAGAGTCTGTTAGATCTCTTTGCAAACGAGATATAGGGAGCTTTGCTGACAAATGCTCTAATAAAGCATTAGCTATACCTAAGTTGCCTTCTGCATTTTCAAAGTCGATTGGATTTACTTTATGAGGCATAGCCGATGAACCCACTTCACCTTCTTTAATCTTTTGTTTAAAGTAGTCCATAGATATATATTGCCAAAAATCGCGTGTCATATCTATAAGAATGGTGTTAATTCGTTTTAATGCATCAAAGGAGGCACTCATTTCATCATAATTAGATATTTGTGTGGTATACTCTTCACGTGTCAAACCTAATTTATCTGTTAAGAGTTTATTTCCAAATTCCTTCCAGTCGATAGTAGGGTAGGCTACCTGATGTGCATTAAAGTTACCTGTTGCACCACCAAACTTAGCTGTGAAAGGCACTGATTTTAAATTTTGCAATTGCGTAAGTAATCTATATTCGAATACTTTCAGCTCTTTTCCCAAACGAGTTGGAGATGCAGGTTGCCCATGAGTTCTTGCCAGCATTGGCACATCGTTCCACTCAATAGATAGCTTAGTGAGAATATTACAAAGTGATTCCAATTGGGGTATATAAACAGATTGCAATGCATTCTTCCACATTATAGGAAAAGCTGTATTGTTAATGTCTTGAGACGTTAAACCAAAATGAATAAACTCTTTGTATTGTTCTAATTTGAGTTTGTCAAATTTTTTCTTTACAAAATATTCGATTGCTTTTACGTCATGATTAGTTACCGATTCAATTTCTTTAATCTCCTTAGCATCATCTATTGTAAAGTCCTCAGCGACTTTTCTTAATTCATTAATTTTATCTTTAGGGAAATCCTTTAATTGTGGAATTGGTATTTCGCATAGCGCAATAAAATACTCTATCTCTACATAGGTGCGAAATTTCATTAAAGCATATTCCGAAAAGTATTCACCTAAAAGTTCTGTCTGTTTTTTGTATCTGCCATCGATAGGAGAAACGGCTAATAGTTCATTTGTGTTCATTGTCGGGTTGTGTATCCTGGTTTGTTTTTTTTTGAATAAAAATAAAATCACTTCTATTTATATTCATTTTGTTTCAAAATTTAGAGTAGTGTTCACTACTACTATGTGTTATCTTATTTACCTACGTTTATTAACTAACCAATTAATGATGCAAAAATATCACTTTTAAAGGGAAAGTAAAAATTATTGTTGAAAAATGTTCATTTTATTTTGCTTGTTATAAAAAAGAATCTATCTTTGCATCGCTTTTCAAAAGAACACGTCTCAAGAGAGAGACAAATAAAGCAAAATATATCGGGCGTTTAGCTCAGCTGGTTCAGAGCATCTGCCTTACAAGCAGAGGGTCGGCGGTTCGAATCCGTCAACGCCCACGTTTATAAAACAAAAGACTTACATTTAAAATGTGAGTCTTTTTTTGTTTATGGGCTTTTTTGTTTATTCACATTTAAATTAAGGCTATTGCTAATTTATCTTTTCTATTATATATGCAAAAAAAAAAGCATTACTCTCATATGAGAGCAATGCTATATTAATATCCTTGCGATTATTTGTCTTTAAATAGAAGCTCTTAAAACTTATACCCCAATGACAAATAAGCACTTTGATTTTTAATGCTTTTTTGTGCAACAATTGCTTTATTTTCTCTCGCTAATTCTGTAAGACCTAAGTCCCAACCTAAATCTACGGTTATTAAGCCAAATTCTGCACCAACACCAATACCGACTCCTGAATCAAATCTTTTAAGACCATGGTTTTTATCAAAGGTGTTTATATCTTGCTTTCCAAACAATTGCTCAAGATCAGGTGTGTATTTAGAAACAATTTCTCTTTTTCCTCCAATTCCATA
>DATERO010000214.1:0-20180 GCA_035271465.1 Dysgonamonadaceae bacterium
ACCATAATGCGTAAAATGGACATCTCGCACTTCAAAGCCAGCTCTCTCTCTTGAAAGACCACCTGGTCCTAATGCTGACATACGTCTCTTGTGAGTAATCTCTCCTAATGGATTAGTTTGATCCATAAATTGAGATAATGCGTTAGTCCCAAAGAAAGTATTTATTACCGATGAAATAGTTTTTGCATTAATCAGGTCAATAGGAGTAAACACTTCATTATCTCTCACATTCATTCGTTCGCGAATAATGCGAGCCATTCTATTAAGACCAACACCAAACTGATTGTACAACTGTTCACCAACAGTACGAACGCGTCTGTTACTTAAGTGATCAATATCATCTACAATTGCTTTTGAGTTGATAAGTTCGATAAGGAATTTTATAATTTCTATAATGTCCTCTTTGGTCAGTACACGAACTGAATCATCGATATTTAGATTAAGCTTTTTGTTAATTCTGAAACGACCAACATCCCCTAAATCATATCTCTTTTCGGAGAAAAACAGATTGTTGATAACTTCACGTGCACTTGAATCATCTGCGGGTTCTGAGCTTCGCAGTTGACGATATATATGTCGAATTGCATCAATCTCCGTATTACTTGGATCTTTTTGCAATGTGTTATAAATTATTGCGTAATCTGAAGAATGTTGAGCTTCTTTATGTAGTAAAATAACAGAGACTTTAGATTCTAAAATTTCTGCAATATTATCTTCATCTAAAATTGTTTCTCGTTCAAGAATAACTTCATTTCTCTCTATAGAAGTAACTTCCCCTGTATCTTCGTCAACAAAGTCTTCCATCCAGGATTTCAAAACACGTGCTGCTAGTTTGCGCCCAAATACTTTTTTCAACCCAGATTTGGTGGCTTTAACTTCTTCAGCTAAATCAAATATTTCGAGAATATCTTTATCGCTCTCAAAACCTATAGCACGAAGTAAAGTAGTTACAGGTAATTTCTTTTTTCTATCAATATATGCATAAAGAACATTATGAATATCAGTAGCAAATTCTATCCAAGATCCTCTAAAAGGAATTACACGGGCAGAGTATAGTTTAGTACCATTAGCATGTACACTTTGACCAAAAAAGACACCTGGAGAACGATGTAACTGTGAAACAACTACGCGCTCCGCTCCATTAATTACAAAAGTTCCACGTTCTGTCATATAAGGAATCGTTCCTAAATATACGTCTTGTATAACTGATGCAAAATCTTCGTGATCTGGATCGGTACAATATAAATAAAGTTTGGCTTTTAGTGGAACACTGTAAGTAAGTCCTCTATCTATACATTCATCAATTGAGTAACGAGGAGGATCTATGTAATAATCTAAAAACTCAAGTACAAAATTATTACGTGTATCGGCTATGGGAAAGTTCTCAGTAAATACTTTATAAAGTCCTTCGTTTTTTCTGTTTTCTGGAGGAGCGTCTAATTGCAAAAAGTCTTGAAAGGACTTAAGCTGAACTTCCAAAAAATCTGGGAATTCAAGAGGATTTGCAATTGATGCAAAATTAATTCTTTTGTTGATTTGGTTTAAAGACATGGGATAAATGAGTTTATTAGAGCTTAATACGTATTGACACAAAAGGTTAAGAATCTTCTACAAGAAGATTCTTAACCAAAATCTGATTCTACATCAGTCTAATGCTATTTAAGTTCAACTTCCGCCCCTGCCTCTTCAAGTTGAGTTTTAAGTGTTTCTGCTTCATCTTTTGAAACTCCTTCTTTTACAGCTTTTGGTGCAGCGTCAACAATTTCTTTTGACTCTTTTAAGCTAAGTCCGGTAAGTTCTTTTACCAGTTTTACAACTGCTAATTTTGATTGACCAGCGGCTTTAAGAACAACATCGAATGCCGTTTGCTCTTGAACCTCAGCTTCACCGGCAGGACCGGCAACGACAGTTGCAGCAGCTGCTGCTGGTTCTATACCATATTCTGTTTTTAAAATTTCAGCAAGTTCGTTAACTTCTTTTACGGTTAAGTTAACCAGTTGTTCAGCAAAATCTTTTAAGTCTGCCATTTTTTGTATGATTTTAATTGTTTATTAATTCTTTGTAGTATTGTAAATTGATTATCTTTCTGATAAAGTCTGTAAAACACCATGAATGGTATTTCCACCTGATTGTAATGCAGATATAACATTTTTCGCTGGAGATTGCAGCAATCCAATTATATCACCAATTACTTCTGATTTGCTCTTAATAGAAACTAATTGAGGTAAATATTCTGCACCGATAAAAAAGCTCTCTTGTACATACGCACCTTTCAATGCAGGAACTTTGTTTTTCTTATACTTGTCGATAAGTTTTGCAGGTGCGTTGGCTACATTAGAAAACATGATTGCTGTATTACCTTTTAAAATTGGTAATACCTCATCATAATTTTCGTCTAACCTCTCCAATGCTTTTTGAAGCAAAGTATTTTTCACTACCATCAACTTGATATCCTCACTATAGCACTCTCTTCTTAGTATGCTTGTTTTTTCAGCATTCAAAGTTGAGATATCAGTCAAATAGAAGTTTTCATATTCCTTGATAGTGGATGCAATCAAATCTACAATTTTATTTTTATCTTCCTTCTTCATAGATGTTACACTTGTTCTTGTTTTTGAATTTCTTCTATAGACTTCGGATCTACCTTGATTCCAGGACTCATAGTGCTGGATAGGTAAATACTTTTAAAGTAAGTTCCTTTAGCAGAAGTAGGCTTGAGTTTTAAAAGCGTTAGAATAAATTCTTTAGCATTCTCTCTAATCTGATCAGGTGTAAAAGAAACTTTTCCAACTGATGTATGGATTATTCCCGCTTTGTCTACTTTAAAGTCGATTTTACCTTGTTTGACTTCCTTTACAGCTTGTGCTACATCGGGAGTTACAGTACCACTTTTTGGGTTGGGCATCAAACCACGAGGTCCTAGTACACGACCAAGAGCTCCAATCTTACCCATTATTGCAGGTTGAGTTATGATAACATCAATATCTGTCCAACCTCCTTTTATCTTTTCGATATATTCATCTAACCCTACATAGTCTGCACCAGCTTCTTTAGCTGATTCTTCAGCATCAGGTGAGCACAATACAAGGACCTTTACTTCCTTACCTGTACCATGTGGGAGAGATACAACACCCCTTACCATTTGGTTAGCTTTTCGCGGATCTACACCTAAGCGTACATCGATATCAACAGACGCATCAAACTTTGTAGTTGTTATTTCTTTAACTAATGCTGATGCTTCCCTAAGAGAATAAACTTTCCCTTCTTCAATCTTGCTAAAAGCCAACTTTTTATTTTTTGTTAGTTTACTCATGTTTTAATTGAAGTTTTAATTATTCGATATTCTCAGGGAATTTCCCTTTAACTGTGATACCCATGCTTCGTGCCGTACCAGCTACCATTTTCATAGCAGATGAAATTTCAAAGCAATTCAAGTCTGACATTTTATCTGCAGCAATAACTTGAACCTGATCCCAAGTAACCTGCGCTACTTTAATTCTATTAGGTTCTGCCGAGCCACCTTTTTTCTTGCTTGCTTCAAGTAATTGTACTGCAATGGGTGGATTCTTTACTATAAAATCAAAAGACTTGTCAGAGTAATAAGTAATTACCACTGGCAATACCTTCCCTGGTTTATCCTGAGTTCTGGCATTGAATTGCTTGCAAAAATCCATTATATTTATCCCTTTCGAACCTAATGCAGGTCCTACGGGGGGAGATGGATTTGCAGCTCCTCCTTTGATCTGTAGTTTTAGTTGTCCAGCAACTTCTTTAGCCATTTTTTTGATTTATTTAAATTACGTTTTCCGAAACATTAAGAAAGAATTAACTCTACAATTGCGTAACCAAAAGCGATTATTCTTTTTCTACTTGCATATAACCTAACTCTAACAGCGTTTTACGCCCAAATATTTTGACCATCACTTTAAGTTTCTTTCTCTCTTCATTTACCTCTTCTACAACACCAGAAAAACTGCTAAAAGGTCCATGTGTGACCTTAACATTTTCACCAACATAGTAGTTAACATCCATTCCGTCTGTAACTTCTTCTAACTCATCCATAGTACCTAAAATTCTTTTAACTTCAGAATCACTTAATGGTTGAGGATTAGATGTATCAGGCAAAAAGCCTGCAACGTAATTTATGTTTTTTAGCTCATGAATAACCTCACCTACTAATTCAGCTTCTATAAGGACGTAACCTGGCAAGTAAGGTCTTTCTTTCAAAACCTTCTTTCCATTACGAACTATATAAGTTTTTTCTGTAGGTATTAGCACTTGAGAAACATACTTCCCTAAATCGGTCTTTTTAAGTTCTGATTCAAGATACTCTTTGACTTTATTCTCTTTTCCACTAACGGAACGTAAAACGTACCATTTTTTTCTAGTTTCAGTCATTCTTAATTCAGATTATTATAAAATACCATAAAGAAGTTTCAAGGTCCACTCAAATAAAGAGTCAATTCCAAAGACAATTAATGCAATTATTAGGGAAGCAACCATAACAATAACTGAACTATTGGAAAGCTCTTCGCGTGAAGGCCAGGACACTTTATAAACCAGTTCGGAATATGAGTCCTTGAAATATGCAACTATTTTTTTCATTTATTTTGAATGATTTTGCACGGGTCGTAAGATTCGAACTCACGACACCTGGTTTTGGAGACCAGTGCTCTACCAGCTGAGCTAGACCCGTGAATAACACGATAGTTGACCATGTCTGACCACAATCAACTAATCGGTATATTTTTACTTCTGAATTATTAGTTCAACAACTCAGTAATTTGTCCAGCACCAACTGTTCTTCCACCTTCACGGATTGCGAAGCGAAGTCCAACATTACATGCTACTGGATAAATAAGCTCAACTTGAATTGTAACGTTATCTCCAGGCATTACCATCTCTACTCCTTCTGGCAAAGTAATCTCACCAGTCACATCAAGTGTGCGGATATAGAACTGAGGACGATACTTTTGATGGAAAGGAGTGTGACGACCACCTTCTTCTTTCTTCAAGATATAAACCTCGGCTTTGAAAGTTGTATGAGGTGTAACCTTTCCAGGGTGAGTAATAACCATTCCACGTTTGATCTGCTCTTTATCGATACCACGTAATAACAAACCTACGTTATCACCAGCTTGTCCCTCATCAAGTATTTTACGGAACATCTCAACACCAGTTACAACTGATTTTTTACCTTCAGCTCCAAGTCCAATAATTTGAACTTCTTCTCCAGACTTGATAATTCCTGTTTCGATACGGCCTGTTGCTACAGTACCACGACCTGTAATTGAGAACACGTCCTCTACTGGCATTAAGAAAGGCTTGTCAACATCACGTGGAGGAATTGGTATCCACTCGTCAACTGCTTTCATTAACTCTAAAATACTTTCTTCATACTTAGCATCACCATTAAGTGCACCAAGTGCAGAACCTTGAATTATTGGAGTGTTGTCACCATCAAATTCATAGAATTCAAGCAACTCTCTCATCTCCATTTCAACAAGCTCCAACATCTCTTCGTCATCTACTAAGTCACATTTATTCATAAATACGACTAACTTAGGAACGTTTACTTGGCGTGCCAATAGGATGTGTTCGCGAGTTTGAGGCATAGGACCATCAGTTGCAGCAACAACAATAATGGCTCCGTCCATTTGTGCAGCACCAGTAACCATGTTCTTAACATAGTCAGCGTGACCTGGACAGTCAACGTGTGCATAGTGACGACTTTCTGTTGTGTACTCTACGTGTGAAGTATTGATTGTAATACCTCTTTCTTTCTCTTCTGGAGCATTATCAATTGAATCGTATGATTTTAGCTCAGAAAGGCCTGATTTGGCCAAAACTGTTGTAATCGCAGCAGTTAACGTAGTCTTACCATGGTCAACGTGACCAATAGTCCCTATGTTAACGTGTGGCTTCGACCTGTCAAAATGTTCTTTTGCCATAATAAAAAAGTTCTATTAGTTTAATTAAGTTGTAGTTTTATACTCTTGCAAGCTCCATTAAATACACAAAAACCTCAAGATACAAGGCGCAACCTTATTCTTAAAAATTTTCAATTTAATTTCCGAGCCGATGACGGGAATTGAACCCGTGACCTCTTCCTTACCAAGGAAGTGCTCTACCGCTGAGCTACATTGGCATTGAAGAGCGAAAACGGGCCTCCTATAATTAGGAGAGTCTCACGAAACGCATTCTTATCATTTGCTCTACAAAAAGAGCGGAAGACGGGACTCAAACCCGCGACCCTCAGCTTGGAAGGCTAATGCTCTATCAACTGAGCTACTTCCGCAATTATCTTTAATGCTCTACAAGATAATACTTGTTATGCATATTTGGATTAAAATAGTGGGCAGTGATGGATTCGAACCACCGTAGGCGTAGCCAGCTGAGTTACAGTCAGCCCCATTTGTCCACTCTGGTAACTGCCCTAAAAAATACAAATTGCTATCTTTAATCTTAATCAATAAAACATGAAAGCAATTTGAGCCTCTTGTCGGATTCGAACCAACGACCCCGAGATTACAAATCACGTGCTCTGGCCAACTGAGCTAAAGAGGCAAATCTTCCTTTGCAATTTCTTATTTACTAAACTAGGATATCAAAGAAACGGTCGCAAAGGTAGATATAATTTTCACATAACCAAAAGAAATAGCATCTTTTTTTCTATTTCCCTGACTTTTTTTCCTTTGATCGTATTATTTGCTTTTCCAATGCCTCTACACAGAGATCTATCGACTCCTCAAAAGTGTCTGCAGACTTACTAGCAAAGCTTTCCCCATTCTTAATATTTATCTTTACTGATACCTCCTTATTGTTAGGAGAATCGGGCTTAATCACTTTCATTATCATCTCTGACTGGATAATATCGTCAGTATACCTCAATAACTTATTCACTTTCTTTTGTGCAAAAGCTTTTAATTGTTCTGAAGCTTCAAAATTAACCGATTGAATTCTTAATTCCATATGTATCCTCCTTTTTAATTATGCTCTAGGATGAGCGTTATCATAAACCTTCTTTAATTCCTTAAATGTTACATGTGTATATAACTGCGTTGAAGATAAACTGGCATGTCCTAATATATTTTTAACTGCATTAATGTCAGCACCATTATTCATCATAGCTGTTGCAAAAGAATGCCTTAGAACATGTGGGCTTTTCCTCGAAATTGTCTTTACACTTGACAGATGTTTGTTCACAATCGTATATACCATTGTTGAGCACATCTTCATTCCATTCTTCCTAACAAATAAGAATGGCGTTCGGTTTTCAATTTCAGTATTCCTAACATCAATATATTTCAATAAATGCTTTTTAGTTTTTTCACTGAATGGGATTAACCGCTCTTTATTCCCTTTACCATGCACCCTCAAAGTACATGAGCTAATATCTACATTTTCGTCTTTCAACATTATAAGCTCTTCCCTGCGCATACCTGTTGCATAAAAAAGCTCCATAAGAAAATGATTCCTGACACCTTCGAAGTCATCTGAATAAGATAGTGGCGAAAGCACTTTAATCATATCAGAGTGTTTCACAAAGTCCGGGAGCCTACTGCTTACCTTAGGTCCACTAACATATGAAGTAGGATTAACATCAACAACACCTTTTCTCTGAAGATATACGTAAAAGGATTTTACAGAACTCAACTTTCGATTGACCGAAGTTTCTTTTAAACCATTCTCCATAAGAGTTGAAACCCAAACACGGATAAGATCAGCATCTACGGACTCAATATCGAAAGTCCCTGTTTCATTTTCAACAAACTCTTGAAATTGTGATAGGTCTTTAAAATAAGCAATCTCCGTATGAGAAGAACAATTCTTTTCATAACGGAGATACTTTATATATTTTTCCTTCCACATAAGTCAATAGTCTTGACTACGAAGATAAGAAAAAAAAAATTCAAATGAGCAAATTAATCTTCGTCTTCCTGCATTTGCTGAACATATACAGCATGCTGTTTTTTCTTACGTCTGTCAACAGAAGGCTTAATAAATGCTTGGCGCTTGCGCAATTCTTTCACAACACCTGTTCTCTCAAACTTTCTTTTGAATCTTTTGAGAGCTCTTTCTATATTTTCGCCCTCTTTTAATGGTACAATTATCATATTAAATTATTTTGTTTTTTTGTTTTCGTTTTTACCGAGATTATATTTTTATAGAATTTACATGAAGAACCACCCTACTGCAAGATCGTATCTCCTTTACTACAAACCATTTCATGGCGTAGCTTTTCGAGTTTAATTATATGTTTTACAGTACTTCTCGAATGTTTCTATAACCTCCCCTCTATATTTTTAAGGGTGCAAAGATAAAACTTTTTTTTCAATAAAATGCAATGCATCTAAATAAAATGGACATAAATGAGAGAGCAACCAAACTTTTGTCTGGAAAGTTTGAGTATAGATACACTTCAGATAATCTTCACATTACAAATGCATATAATCTCAAAACACTTGGTCTATACCAGAGAAACCCATAAATGCCATAGCTAATATCCCAGCTGTAATTAATGCTATGGGCACTCCCTCCATCGATTTAGGAACCTTTGTTAAGGATAGCTGCTCACGTATTGTTGAAAAGACTATCAATGCCAATGCATACCCTGCAGCAGTAGCTACAGCATATACTACTGAAGATAGTAGTGTGAATTCTTTTTGAATAACTAATATTGCAACACCTAAAATAACACAGTTAGTAGTTATTAGGGGAAGGAAAACACCAAGTGCTTGATATAAAGGAGGAGAAACTTTTTTAATTACAATTTCCACCATCTGAACCAATGATGCTATCACCAAGATAAATGTAATTGTTTGCAGATACTCTAAACCGAAAGGTTCTAAAAGGCCTTTTTGCAATAAGAATGTAACTATTGTAGCAATTGTTAGAACAAACGTTACTGCAGCACTCATTCCAATTGCTGTATCTACTTTTTTGGAAACTCCCAAAAATGGACAAATACCTAAAAATTGAGCTAATACAACGTTATTAACGAAAATAGCTACTATAATAATTCCAATGTACTCCATAATAATCTTTATATAATCTATCTACATTATTTTATATTACTTGCGCTGCAATTTATTGAACACAGCTACTAAATAGCCCAACGCAATGAACGCTCCTGGTGCAAGAATAAAGAGTGTTGCTCCAAAGCTTTCAGGAAAGAGAGAAAAAGAAAACATCTTGCCTGAGCCCAAAAACTCTCGTAGAAGTCCTAGCAATGTAAGTGCCATTGTAAAACCCAATCCTATACCTATACCATCAAAGACCGAAGATAAAGCATTGTTTTTTGCAGCAAAGGCCTCAGCTCTTCCTAATACTATACAATTTACCACAATAAGAGGTATAAATATACCCAGGCTATCAGCTAATGCAGGGAGGTAAGCATTCATAACCATCTCTACAATAGTAACGAATGTAGCAATTATTACAATAAATGATGGAATACGAACTAAGTCTGGAATGAAGTTTTTTAGCAATGAAACAACCAAGTTGGAACATACAAGCACAAACATTGTAGCAAGTCCCATACTCATACCATTTATTGCAGAACTTGTAGTAGCAAGTGTAGGACACATACCAAGTAGAAGCACAAATACTGGATTGTCTTTTATAATACCGTTGATAAATATTCTTATATTCTTATCCATAACTTTATTCATTCATTTATTTCAGTTGTATCCTGCTCCACTTGTATAGTAGCACCTGTGCTTGTATAATTGTCACTTTGCGTATATGCAGCATATGCTTTATTTACTGCTTCGAGAAAAGCACGAGATGTAATTGTAGAAGCACTAATTGCATCAATATCTCCTCCATCTTGAGAAACATTCATCTTGATGCTTCCTGGACTTTTACCAATTATTGAACTTTTAGTCTCTTGTTTCTGCATCTCAAATCCAAAAATTGTTTCAATTAAACTCTTTTCTTCTACTTGAGGCTTGAACCAATCAACCATTTGAGATCCTAACCCTGGAGTTTCGGCATGAGAAAGAATGGCATAATCTACAACATTATTCTCCATATCGAATCCAACCATTACTTGAATATTGCCTGAGAATCCATTGTCTGAATAGCTGTTTACAGCAAAACCTACCACATCATCCCCCTTTTTAGCAGGATATACAAGCAGGGAATCTCCGCTGTCAGTTGCCACTTTATATGATTCACTCACTGGGTTGTTATCAAACTCTGGAACAACGTTCTTTATTGCCTCTTCCAACTTCAGTGCTTTTGCATCTGCAATGGGCTCTTTTGTCATATCATTCACTTTAGCTAACAATCCTGCAGCTAATAAGCAGATAAATAGAAGTGACAAAAGCATATTTTTATACGATGATGATAATTTAGCCATGTTTGATTACCTCCCCAAATCTTTTAGGTTTCACATAATTGTTAATTAAGGGTGTAAATGCATTCATTAGCAATATGGCAAATGAAACTCCTTCAGGATATGCTCCCCATAATCGAATACACATTGTAATAACTCCTATCCCCACACCATAAATAATCATACCTCTATGAGATAGTGGCGAAGTTGCATAATCGGTAGCCATGAATATAGCCCCCAACATCAAGCCACCCGAAAAGAGATGAATGAGAGGATTGTTGACAGGTGATGGATCTATCCAAAACATTCCAGCTGCAAAAATAGCAACAGTAACTATAATCGAGACTGGTATATGCCAGGTAATTATTTTTTTCCACAACATATAGACTAATCCTAATAGAAGTGCCATCACACTCATTTCTCCAATAGAACCACTCTCCAATCCAAAAAACATATCAGAGATAGATGGAAGAGCTGAAGGATTATACTTGATATTTTCGAGAACAGTAGCAGCTGTCATTCCATCAACTGGTGCAACGGTACTTGGTAATGGCCATGAGGTCATTTGTGCAGGAAATGAAATCAATAGAAACACCCGACCAAGCAATGCTGGATTAAATATGTTATTTCCTAATCCTCCAAATGACATTTTGCCGATACCAATTGCAGCAATAGCACCTATTGCTAAAATCCATAAAGGCAAATTGGATGGAACATTAAAAGCCAATAAAACTCCAGTTATAATGGCTGATCCATCTAATACTGTGGGTTCTTTTTTAAACATGAACCGTTGAATAACGTATTCTGTGATAACACAAAACACTACTGATGCAACAGTTAAAATTAAGGCACTGAGACCAAACACGTACAAGGATACCAAAAATGCAGGAACAAGTGCAATAAGCACTCCATACATGTTTTTAGAAATGGTATCTCCACTGTGAACGTGTGGCGAAGGTGATACTACAAGTTTGTTTGTCATAGCTCAAATCCTTTAGTCAAGGATTTTATATTTTGAAGTTTGTATTAATAATTAGTTTTTTCTGGCACGAACGATTCCCATCACTCTGCCTTTTCCAAGCCTTATGTAATCAAGCAATGGTCTATCTGCTGGGCAAATATAGCTGCATGATCCACATTCAATACAGTCAGTAATTCTCTCTTTCTCTGCCTTATCCCATATTTCATATTCGGTTAAGGTCATAAGAGTAGTAGGATTTAGTCCCATTGGACAAATGTTTACACACTTACCACACTTGATGCAATCTTTCATCTTCTTACGAAGAGCTTCAAGAGTGGGAACTATAAGCACTCCAGAGGTGCCTTTAGTGACAGGAATTTCTATACTCCCAATAGCTTTTCCCATCATAGGACCACCGCTAACAACCTTCCCAGTTGTTTCTGGCAATCCACCAGCATGATCAATTAATGTGCTCAGTGGAATTCCAATACGTGATAATACATTACATGGATTTGTCACATCTTTCCCAGTAATTGTAACTACACGCTCAACCAAAGGTTTGTTTTTTTGTACAGCTTCATATACTGCAAAAGCAGTTCCCACATTCTGAACCACTGCCCCCACAGAGATAGGCAGAGTACCACTTGGCACCTGTCTACGCATCACTGCATCAATCAGTTGCTTCTCTCCTCCTTGAGGATATTGCACTTTAAGTGGTTGAATCTTTATATTAGGGTATATTTTTGCTATTTGCTTGAACTTATCAATAGCATCTGGCTTGTTATTTTCAATACCAACTACTGCATGATTAACGTTAACAGCTTTCATAAGTATCTTAATACCTACAAAAATCTCTTCCGTTTTCTCCATCATCAATGAGTGGTCGGCAGTAAGATAAGGTTCGCACTCCACACCATTAATGATAAGCACCTCAGCTTTAGTACCTGGAGGTGGAGTCAGCTTCACATGGGTTGGAAAGGTAGCCCCTCCCAGTCCTACTATACCAGCTGCTGAAATTTTATTAATTATCTCTTTTGAGTCAAGATGACACTCACGCACTAGCTCGTCTGTTCTATCAATTGTGTCTTCCCACTCATCACCCACAACATCAATAAACACTGCCTCACGCTTATAACCACTTGCATCGAGAGCTTTATCAATTTTTTTCACTTTGCCTGATACAGGGGAGTGGATATTTGCCGAAACAAAACCTACACTCTTTCCCAACAATGTTCCCACTTTCACCTCATCACCCCTCTTCACAACAGGTTGACATGGTGCTCCAATATGCTGAGCCAACGACACAACAACCTGATCAGGAATTGCGATTGACTCGATAGACTTTCCAGCAGAAAATTTATTCTCCTTTGGATGAATTCCACCAATTCGAAATGTTTTTAACATAGACTTATAGTAATCAATTAATCATTTCCGAAATTTTTAGTTCTCCAAAAACCGATGAATCAATTACTCCTTATTAGTTATATTAGTTACTCTTTTTATATATATTCTCTCTCAACTATGCCTCAACATCGGCATTTTCCACTTTTGGCTCTCTCACACGAGGTGGTGGGAAGTTCAATTCCCAAATAGAACCAGTGGGACAAACAGGCACACACTTACGACACAGTCTGCACTTATCATCATCAATATAAGCCAGATTATTTTCAATCGTGATTGCCTCAAATGGACAAGCTTTCACACATTTGCTGCAAGCAATGCATGCTACATCACATGATCTTTTGGCAGGTCCACCCTTATCCTGATTCATGCAACTCACAAATATGCGTCTCGACTTTGGTCCCTGCTTTCGCAGTTCAATAATGTTTTTAGGACATGCCACCACACACTTATTACATGCAGTACACTTCTCCTCATCCACTTCAGGTATTAACGTCACCGGATTTACATGAATTGCATCAAAAGGACACACAGCCTCACAATCACCCAAGCCATAGCAACCAAAGGAGCAATCTGTATCTCCCCCATATAGTTGTGCAGCAATAGCACAATTGGCAGCTCCGTCATATTCATTCTTGCGAGGTCTATTTTCACAAGTACCATTACAACGAACTATTGCTATTTTTTTAGCTACCTTTCCTGCAGATGTTCCTAAAATAGAGGCTACACTTGCCATAGTTTCAGCACCACCAACTGGGCAGTTCAAATCTTCCAGAGAGTCGGCCTCAACACATGCAGCTGCAAATGAATTACACCCGGGAAACCCACATGCACCGCAGTTAACACCAGGCAAAGCATCCTGAACAGGCTCTATGCGAGGGTCTTCATATACTTTAAATTTCTGACCAATAAAATATAATATGGTAGCTCCACTGGCACCTATAGCGCCTAAGACACCTACCGCCATTAATATCATATTCATATAATTCTTAGTTTAATTTTTTTATAGTAAAAGCTAACCTTTCACCCATTTTAGCACGCACCATATATAAGAATGCATAGTATGGAGCAAGCACAATTATTGACATAAATGCTGCCTGCAATTCACCTATATCCCAAATGGATGTTGATGCAACAATAACACCTATCATAAGAATTAGAGGTATCACAAAAGCCCACAAAATGGCTTTATAACCAATTGAAGTTTTCCCTAATAGCATCACACGTTCATTTAGTCGATACATACCAGTATCATCAACCACATCCACCATTTTTTCTTTGGTATCAGCAGCCATACATGCTCCCTTGGCATGACATTCACTACATGCAGAATTTTGTGAAATCAGAATGGTAAGCTGGTTACCGTCTATCTTGCGTATGGTTCCTTCGTGTTCAATCATTGCTCTCTGATGTGTATATTATTGTTTATATATTTTGATTCTATATAAACCAATACATCTGTAATATTGGCTACAAACTTAGGTATAATTTTTATTTATAAGAACTATATTACCCCTCATTAGCTGCTTTTTAATGCAATCAAACTATAAAATCACTCGTTTTTGAACTAAATAAACCTAACATTGTGAAAATTTGAGAACAATAGATAGAGTTAAGCGTTTATTCAGATTTTCAAAAAAAATCAAGCAAACAAACTGAACCTGTAATCAGATAGCAATTAAAAAAAAAGCCCCAGCTACATATTTTGTAACCAGGGCAATCAATTTTAAAAATAAAAATAGGGCAAAGCTGTTAAATTAAGGTGCTTCATAGCATGACAGTAGGTCAAGCATCACATATAGTTTCTTTTGATAAAATCGCGAAGTGCCTCTGCTATGCAAATTTATTATTCTATTGGGGTGAACGACGCTTGCTCTGGCAGTACTCTTTGACTGATGTAACAATTAGAGTATCGACAGAGTGGCTCGATCAACAAATTTAAGTAAAATGTGTTATTAGAGTTTCTTAATAATAATGTTTTATTCTACGCATTTCCCAACTCTTGCCCTAACATCTTTTAATCCACACACCTACAATACTACAAACTTAAATTATTTAAGCTCATAACTTTCTACAAAAGCCCAATCAGAAATTATTCTTACCCACTTGACTTCCTTTTCTCTCAAACCAAAATTATTTATGCTCAAAGGATTTCAAAATTGCTCAATCAGAAATTATTTATGCTCAAAGGAGCTTCGGAAAGTGCAAAACGGATTGATTTGCGCTTTCAGGAGCTCCGTTTTGTTCGGTTTAAATAAAATAATGCTTTAAGGAACTCCTGAAACCGATATTCATTAAGATTTGGGCTTTAAGGAACTCCTGAAAGCGATATTCAAAATGTTTTGCACAAAAAGGAACTCCCGAAACCGTTATTTTATTTATTTAGCACTTTCGGGAACTCCTGAAACCATTTTTCAATTTGTTTTGAACAAAAAGGAGCTCCTGAAACCAATATTTTATTTGTTTTGCACTTTCAGGAGTTCCTTTCATCATAAAACAAAATGATTTGCACAAAAAGGAGTGTCGGAAACCGATATTCACTCTCGATTTGTACTTTCAGGAGTTCCTGAAACTGATATTCACTTTTTCCATCTATTTTCGAACAAGTTCGAAACCGCAACAGGAGAGTTTCCTGGCACTTTCGCATGCGTTTAAGCTCGATAATGAGAACAGCGAATTGGATGATAAAACTCTGATTGTTAAATCTACGGAACCTCTGGGATGATTGATGGGAAGTTTGAATGCAGCTGATATGAGTGACAATAGTGCAAACGATGAGCCTATAATCGAAAAAAAACAATTGCACCGACTTCGAATTCTATGCAATTGTCTTTAAATGATAGTAAGGCAAAAAATGATGCGAATACGACTTAAGGTAGTTCGCAATTAAAATTAGTGTAAATATTAAGCCCCGAAACACCTGTTATCGGGGGGGGATATGAATCAATCTCTTTTTGTGGGTTTCTAAACAACAGTTAAACCTGAATAAACAATACCACTCCTTACGGAGTTTTTAATAGTTGCATTATATATTCCACCTCCTCCCCTTATCTCACCGCCACCACCTCAATCTCAATATCAGCATTCTTAGGCAAAGTTTTCACCGCAAATGAAGAACGAGCAGGGAAATCGCTTGAAAACTGAGAGGCATATACCTCATTCATATCGGCAAAGGAGTCTATGTCGGCAAGCAGAACAGTAGTTTTCACAATGTTATCCAAAGTAAGATTTGCTTCTTTAAGCACTGCTTCAATGTTTTTGAATACTTGCACGGTTTGTTCTTTTATTCCGCCAGGAACAAATTCGCCTGTTGCAGGGTCAATGGGTAGTTGACCTGATAGGAACACCATACCATTTACTTCGATGGCTTGACTGTATGGACCTAATGCTGCAGGAGCATTGGGGGTGGAGATTACTTTTTTCATAAGAATATATTGTTTTTTTGCTCTTTTGTTTTTTTGTTTTTTTGTTCTACTGCCCCTGCCCCTAAAGGGGCAGCAAAGTAGTGCTATATTTTATCATCACCCCTACTGCTCAGCTCTATGCACTGCAAAAGTCCCCTTCAAGGGATTTAGGGGTAGGAAAGTCAAAGCTCATTAATTAGTAATTAACAATTAATCAATAATAATTATTTAAGCATTTCTTTGCCGTATCACCTCATACAACATCACCCCAGCCGCCACAGACACATTGAGTGACTGAATAGTACCAAACACAGGAAGACGCACTAAATCATCACTTATCTTCAGTAACTCGGGCGAGATACCTTCATCTTCTGCTCCCATCAATATGGCAACAGGGTCAACATAGGTAGATGTGGTATAATTCTCAGCAGCTTTTTCAGTAGCAGCTACTACTTTGACTCCACTATTTCTTAGAAACTGAACTGCATCACGTATATTTAGCTCTCTGCAAACAGGAATGGTATGCAATGCTCCAGCCGATGTTTTTATAGCATCTGCACTTACCCTAACACTTCCTCTGGCAGGTATAACTATGGCATCTACTCCTGCTACTTCACAGGTACGAGCTATGGCTCCAAAGTTTCTGACATCGGTGATTCCATCCAAAACAACTATAAAAGGATTTTTACCCTGTTCGTATAGCATTGGGATGATGTCTTCAATTTTTTGATAGGTAACTGCCGACATAAAAGCCAAGACACCTTGATGGTTCTTGCGTGTGATGCGATCTATACGCTCTAGAGGGACTTTCTGCATGGGTATCTCATGAAGCGTCAATACATCCTGAAGTTCTTTAAAAAGCTCTCCTTGCAGCTCCCTTTTTACCAACACCCTATCCACGTCTTTACCTGCTTGTACAGCTTCTATAACTGCACGAAGACCAAAAATCATCTCTTTCTCTTTCATATATCTATTTAGTTGTTATTTTCGTAAGCTTTCAACATCACTTTGGCATTCTCAAGTGCCTGTACGGTGGTTTCTGCACCACTTAGCATACTTGCTATCTCTTGAATGCGTTCATTCATTGACAATTTTTTGACTGTTGTGATTGTTGATTCAGTAGTATCTTCTTTATACACATAAAAATGGGCATCGCCCTTAGTTGCTATTTGTGGCAGATGTGTAATAGCCAACACTTGCATGTTGCTACTCAACTTGCGCATTATCAGTCCCATCTTGTCAGCTATTTCGCCCGATGTACCTGTATCTACCTCATCAAATATGATAGTAGCCAAAGCTGTTGCATCAGCCACCAATGACTTAAGTGTAAGCATCAAACGAGATATTTCACCCCCTGAAGCTATCTGTGAAATGGGTTGCAATTGTGTGTTCTTATTGGCTGAGAACATAAAGCTGACATTGTCCTTACCCGTAGCATCCAGTAGTTTTTTGTCAACAAACCTAATCTCAAAGCGTGCATTGGGCATACCAAGATAGGCAAGTTGACCTACAATATTTTTTTCGATAGCTGCTACTGCTGATTTTCTAAGATCACTCAATAGGGTTGCTTCAGCATGTACAACCTCTTTTTTAGCAGTATACTCCTTCTCTAACGCTTCAATCCGTTCGTCCATCGACTCTATGTTCTGAAGCTTTTCACCAATTTCTGTGTGAATGTCTATTAGTTCCTGAACAGTAGATACGGAGTGCTTTTGTTGCAAACCATAGATGATGCTTAGTCTATCTTCAATTATTTGCTGCCTTTCTGGATTAAACTCTACCTCTTCAAACAATCTTTCTGCCTCCTGCCGTACATCTTTCATATCAATGTAAGCAGACTCAATTCTGTCCATTAACTCTTGCGAGGACGACAGAAACTTTTGCAAAGATTTGGCTGCCTCTAATGCTTGACGCAATCCATCTTCAACACTCTGCTCCTCGCCAGAAAGCATGTTGGTTAGTTTGTACAATCCTGACTTGATCTCTTCTGAATGTGTGATGGTTTCTAACTCTGCCTCCAGCTCTTCTTGCTCGTCAGCAGATAGATGCGCTTCGGAGAGACTATCGTATTGAAATCGCAAATAGTCTTCTTCTTCTTTGTTCTGTTTGGCTATTTCATGCAACTGGTGCAACTCCTTTTCCACCTTTTTGTAAGATTGGAAGTAGTCACCATATTTTGATTTTACTGCAGCAGTTTTAGCTATTGAGTCGATTAAGGTTAGTTGAAACAGGTTGTCATTCAAGGACAAATTCTCGTGTTGAGAATGAATATCAATTAATCTTTCGCCCAATACTTTTAGGTGATTCAAATAGACAGGAGAGTCGTTTACAAAAGCCCTGGACTTGCCTGAAGCCCATATTTCTCGCCTAATGATACATTCGTTTCCCTCATAAATCATGTCATTGCTCTCGAAGAGTGCACGAAGATTATAAGCAGAAATATCAAACACCCCTTCAATGGTACATTTAGATGCTCCCTCTTTGATGTATTTATTCTCGGCACGTTGGCCTAATATTAATGACAGAGCACCCAATATGATTGATTTACCTGCACCTGTTTCGCCTGTAACTACAGAGAAGCCCTTATCGAACTCAACTTTGAGCTCGTCTATCAATGCATAGTTTTTTATATAGAGGGTCTTTAACATAGATATGCTTTAGCTATAAAAGAATAAGGATATAGGGAATTAAGATATTGATTTATAAAACTTTAGCTCGCTCCTAAGTCTTTCAACATCTGACTGAAGGTCACGCACTTGCTGCAACATATGATGCAATGCCTCAATGCCTTCAATGTTTATCTCCAACTCGTAATACCATCTGACGTACTGTTCAATCTCTTGAAGATAATCGTACTCAATGTATCTGTCCTCTTCTTCTATCACCACCTCTATCAATCCAGAACTATGCAAAGCATCCAAGAAAACTTCTTCCACTTGGTAGATTTGCACACATTCTCGGTATGTTATCTTTTCTTTGCTCATTATTTGCTCAAGTTTGATAATTCTGTAAATAATGCTTTCTCTTTATCAGAAAGTTTCTCAGGCAATTTCACTTTAAATGTAACATATAAATCGCCAAACTTATCGTCTTTTTTGTACAAAGGGAAGCCCTTGCCTCTTAGTCGAACAGTAGTATCTTGTTGTGTATAAGCAGGAACTGGGAATTTGACTTTGCCTGTTAATGTTTCAATCATGATTTCACCGCCCAAAATGGCAGTATAAAGATCGATATCTATCTGTTTATACAGATCATTTCCTTTCCGTTTGAAAATTGGATCTTCGGGTATATTAAAGGTGATGTACAAATCACCACCGGGTCCGTTGTTAACACCTGGCTGTCCGTAGCCTGACAGTTTAATCTTCTGTCCATCGCCAATTCCTGCAGGGATGGTGATACGCACATTCTTTCCATTGATAGTCAATGTTTGTTGATGCGTCTTCATGGCTTGAAGAAGCGTCAATTGCAACTCTGCATTGAGGTCTTGCCCTTTAAATCTGGCACTACCTCCTCGTGCTCCTTGTGAATATCCACCTCCAAACATAGAATGAAAAAAATCTGAGAAATCATCACCACCAAAACCTCCTCCAAAACCTTCTCCACCTGAATAAGAGGACTGAGAACCTTGATATTGTCTTTGAGACTGTTGTGCACGTTGGGCTCTTTCAAACTCCTCACCATGCTTCCAGTTCTCTCCATACTTATCGTACTTCTGCTTCTTATCAGGATCACTCAACACTTCATTAGCTTCATTTATCTCTTGAAACTTCTTTTGTGCCTCCTTATTGTTTGGATTTAAATCTGGATGATACTTTCTTGCCAGTTTGCGATAGGCCTTTTTCACATCATCTGTAGATGCACCTTTGCTTAGGCCCAGCACTTTATAATAATCTATATATGCCATTAATCGTTTTCTTTCAAAACTTTTAATAATCTAAAATCCTCTTCTGACTTCATTAGAACAATATCAATAACATTATCTATTTCTACAATTCTAATCCATAAGAACTCTGTATCAGCAAAAATAACCTGATCTACTGAAGCAAAAGATTCAGAATCCGGCTCTCCAATT
>DATERO010000215.1:0-7989 GCA_035271465.1 Dysgonamonadaceae bacterium
CCATTGTTTCCCCAATATTCACCAAGGCTGTCATCAAAACTATTTAAGTTTCCTTTGGCCTGAGATGCCAATAGCAATTGAGTTGTGCCTAAGCTGCCGCCATTCAGGTATAGCTTTTTGCATGTAATTATCTTTTGTGCAATCGTTTCTCCTTCTGTGTCAATAATATTTACGAAAACTTTATAACCTGTGTCTGTTTTTTCAAAGTAGATTGCTTTGTGCAAATCTTTAATGGTCAGAAGTCCTGTTTTCATTGCCTTGTGCAAATAAGTTTGCTCCAAACTCTTTTTCCCATGATTGTTGCCATAGATAACCTCTTTTGCCAACGCAGATTTGGGTGCTTCGCCAGCTTCTTCCTTTTGCATGTAGTTGAAAGAGTAGACATTGGGTACTCTTACTGTTTTGAAACCAGCTTGATGTGCTTCGCTTTCACCTACACGTGCGAATTTATAATAAGGAGTTTTTTCGTAATATTCATTGGGTATTTCATTTACCTCTAACTCTTTTTGTGCCAAAGGGAAGTAGGTATTCCAAAATTGCTCAACATCTAAATCGGGGAAAATCTCTTTGAAATATTCTTTCTTTGGTTGAACAGCCATTCCCCCATTTACCAGCGAACCACCACCAACACCACGTCCTGCATACACTTTCACATTTTTGAAATCCATTCTATTCAATACGCCCGTAAACTTTTTACTGAAAGTTGCCATATTCATCATGGGCGCTTGTGTCTTTTTATTGAGCCATGTGGAGTTGCTTTTTGGAGTAATAAGATTAGAGAATGGTTTATATTTACCATCGTCTTTCTCCCAATCCAACCCCATTTCAAGCATCACCACTTTATGTCCTAACTCAGTTAATCTTAATGCCGCAACTGCTCCACCATACCCTGAACCAATTATAAGATTATCAGCTGTTTCTTTCATAACTTCAAATTCAAACGTGTTGCCAAATGCTTTATTCACAATTATACCTGCACTTAAAGCTGTTGCTGTTTTTATAAACTTTCTTCTTTCCACATTAATTAGGTGTTAGTTTAAGCTCTTATTATTAAGGTTTACCTCTCCTATATTGTTTAGTCCATTCGGTTTTGTCTTTCAGTTTTTCAGCTTCTTGCAAAGCGAAATAGGGATTACGTAACATTTCTCTTCCCAAAAAGATTAAATCGGCTTTGTCTGCTTGCAAAATTTCTTCTGCTTGATCCCCACTTGTAATTAAGCCCACGGCTCCTGTTGCAATTTTTGCTTCTTTCTTAATTTGCTCAGCAAAAGGAACCTGATAATTCTTGTGAACAATAATATGTTGATCTTTTACGACGGCGCCCGATGAGCAATCAATCAAATCAACTCCATTTTCTTTCAACAGTTTAGCTATTTGAACGGAATCTTCTATTGTATGTCCACCTGCAGCCCATTCGTGAGCAGAAATACGTACAAACAATGGCATGCTTTCAGGAATAATTTTTCGTATTGCTTGGGTTACTTCTACTAACAAGCGTACACGATTCTCAAAGCTTCCACCATAAGCGTCATTCCTTTTATTGGTGAGGGGTGAGATAAATTGATTGATTAAATAACCATGAGCTGCATGAATTTCTATTGTGTCGAATCCTGCTTTGAGTGAGCGTGTTGCAGCATTTGCAAAAGATTCTATTACTTCATGAATTTCACTTACAGTTAGCTCTCTTGGCAAGCTATCATTGTCATAAAAAGGAATAGCAGAAGGTGCAACTGTTTGCCAACCTCTATTGTTAATATCTACTTGATGTCTGCCATCCCAGGGTGGAGCAGTACTTGCTTTTCGGCCTGCATGTGCCAGTTGGATACCCGATTTAGAGCCTTGTTTACGAATAAAATCTGTGATGCGTTTCAGCCCTTCAATATGATTGTCCGACCAAATGCCCAAATCATCGGGTGAGATTCTGCCTTCGGGAGATACAGCTGCAGCTTCAGTAAAAATAAGTCCAGCACCTCCAACTGCTCGAGAGCCCAAGTGTACCAAATGCCAATCATTGGCAAAGCCCTCTACGGAGTTATATTGACACATGGGTGAAACAACAATTCTATTTTTTAATGTAAGTTCTCTTAATTTCAGGGAAGAGTATAATAATGACATGCTTATTGGATTTATATTAAAAAGGCATACCCAAATGAACCCACATATGGTATGCCTTTTGATTTGTGTATTATTGTGTTAGTAATTTAGTAGAGTCTGCTTTCTTTAAAAGACTAATAGCTCAGTTCTATTATTTTACTCACGTCTTCGGGATTTAATGATTTGTTTTCTCCAAGTTCAACCCAGCCGCGTTCTTTGAAACGTTGTGCTATACTTTCAGCAGTTCCGGCATATTCATTCGTATATTCAGATAGCTTTGTTTTAATATCCAATGAGTGAAAAAATGTTTCTGTTTTTTCTATTCCTGCTTTGGCTTTTTCATCAATAGTTCCCTCTGTCACTTTCCATACTCTTTCTGCATATTGAGCCAACTTGTCTTTTTTGCTTTCAAAATTATAACGATAATGATTAGGAGCAATAATGGACAAAGTACGTGCATGATCAATCCCGAACAATGCAGTTATTTCATGTCCCATCATATGTACAGTCCAATCTTCAGGGACGCCCTTACCTATCAGTCCATTGAGAGCAACAGTACAACTCCACATATAATTTGCAGCTGCATTATAATCTGAAGGGTCTTTCATTATATCGGGAGCAACTTCTATTAATGATTGCAGAATACTTTCAGCAAATCTATCTTGTATCATTGCTCCAATAGGATAGGTCATGTATTGTTCCAACACATGCATAAAAGCATCAGCAATTCCATTCGCTAATTGTCGTTGAGGAATTGATTTTACAACCTCTGGATCAAGAATCGAAAATTGTGGGAAATAGATAGGTCCACCCGTCGAAAGTTTTTCTTTTGTCTCTTCACGAGTGATTACTAATGCGGAATTCATTTCAGATCCTGTTGCAGGCAGTGTTAATACAGTTCCAAATGGCATTCCTTTTTTTACGGCTGCACCTTTGCTAAGTATATCCCACGGATCATCGCCCTCAAAGTAAGCAGCAGCAGATAAAAACTTTGTTCCATCTAAAACAGAACCCCCGCCAACAGCCAATAGATAATCAATCTTTTCTTTTTTTATCACTCTCAATGCATCCATCAAAACACTATATTCGGGATTGGGTGGAATACCACCAAACTCGATAACGTTTCGTTCAGAAAGGGCATTCATTACTTGATCATAGACACCATTCTTTTTTATACTTCCGCCACCATATAACAAAAGAATTTTTGCATCTTGAGGTAACTCATTTGATAGATTCTCTATCTGTCCTTTTCCAAAAAGTATTTTGGTAGGGTTCTTGTATTCGAAATTGTACATAATTGTGTATTTATTATTAATAAGATTATACTTTTACAATCATTTTTCCTTTGTTCTTTCCAGTGAAAAGTCCAATGAATGCTTCTGGAATTGCATCAAAACCTTCCACTACAGTCTCTTCATAGGTAAGTTTTCCTTCTTTCAGCCATTGTCCAAGTTGCTTTGCGCCTTCGGCGAATTTATCGGCAAAGTCACTTACTATAAATCCTTGCATCAATGCACTTTTCTTGATTAGAAAACCTTCGACTCTTGGACCGGTTGGTATTTCGGTAGCATTATACATAGAGATGGCACCACACACTATAATTCTACCAAACTGATTGATGTTTCGATGCACTGCATCTGAAATGGGACCACCTACATTGTCGTAGTATATATCAACTCCTTTAGGACATGCTTCAGCTATTGCTTTATTCATATCTTTTGTGGTATTATAATTGATGGCTGTGTCAAATCCAAACTTTGTTTTCAACATCTCTACCTTTTCATCACTTCCTGCAATACCTACAACACGACAGCCCAGTATTTTACCTATTTGCCCAACTGTGCTTCCCACTGCACCTGCGGCACCCGACACTACAATTGTTTCTCCTGTCTTAGGTTTCCCTATTTGTGTTAGTGCTGTATATGCAGTCATTCCTGTCATTCCAATTACACCAAGATATACTGACAGCGGTTGTATGGATGCATCGAGTTTTTGGAGGTTTTCACCTGTCGATAGTTGATACTCTTTCCAATCCAATCGATCGGACACAAAATCACCTTTCTTGAAGTTTTCATTTTTCGATTCTATCACTTCTGCAACAATTCCTGAATTAATTGGCTTGTTCAATTCAAACGATGACACATATGAATCTGCATCGCTCATTCTTCCTCTTAAATAAGGATCAACTGAAACGTATATGGTTTTTAAAAGAATCTCTCCCTGCATTACTTCAGGCATCTTTTCTTCTACTAACTCAAAATCTGAAAGTTGAGGTGTTCCTTTTGGTCTGTTTTTTAATATAATTGTTTTGTTCATAATTAAAGATTTATTGATTAATAAGTAGTTACTCTAATAGCTACATATGTCAGTTGTATGTTGAGTTGTGTATTCTTTTAAACAGGTTTTTTAGAGATGGCCTATTTGTTAAAACGCTTTCCAAAGGATATTGTTCTTACAAGCAATAAGACTTTGATAAATACATTTTATGGCATATTAATTGTATTTCAAACGCTCATTATCCAATAACTCAAGGTCACCTTTATAATCGATGGATAACTCTGCTCTATCGAATGCATACTGAGCATTATCCAATACTATACTTTTCACTTCTTCAGGAACAAATGAATAGATGCTCTTGAATGCTTTTTGCAAGCGCAACATTACTTCTATATTACTCGCACCATCTCGAGCAATTGGTCGAAAAGCATCTTCAAAGATGTCTGATGCATCTATTTCAGGTACTTCTATCCTAGTGTATTTGGCCTTTTTAAGATTAGAGTCTTTATTTAAGAACCATAAATGAAATAGCTTTACATTACTATTTATTATCGCAATAGCAGTCCCTGGATCGTTGATGGCTGGCGAAAGTGCGCGACTAGCAATTTCACTTAATGCAATCAATCCAAAACGTGGGTCTTCATAATATGAACGAGTGTTTCCCATAATAAATACCTTGCTCAATTTCTCTTTGTCATGAAAGGAGAAATCCTTTTTGCTCGATACGATATATGCAATTGCTCTGTCGGGAGTAACAAATGTTCCAGGCAGGCAGTTGAGGATGATTATTACCTCCAATGATTCTGCCAATTCCTGCAAACTGTTCATGTTGACATGTTGAATATAGCCGATTTCATCGTTGTAAATAGGTATTCCTTTATTTTCTCTATCAATGATAGGGGCTCCACCCATTCGGGGAACATTGATTCTTTTCTGAAATGTTTTGGCAGTAACATCTTCAATTTTTTTAATGGTATGTCCCAATCTTCCCAGTTTTGAAATACGTTCAACCCATCTTAGAAATGTGATAATCACCACCAAGAAAACGGTGAGTGTAAGAACAAAGAGAACAAAGTAGCCCGCTTTTCCATAATAACCATTCTTGAAAGCTACGGAGGCTACGATACTAAATATAAAAGAACCTATATAAATTGACAAAGCGTTTTGGGATACATCGTCAGCAACAATTAGTTTGAAAGAGCGGGGTGTTGCAGTTCCGCTTGCAGCAGCAAACGCCGAAAGCATTGATCCCACAGCAAATATGGCAATTACCAACATACTATTAGAAAGTGTGCTCAGCAAGTCGTCTAAAGAATCATTTTTAATATCGGGAACAATATCAGTCAAGAATGTGTCGTCAGCAAGATGAGCAATTAAGGCTCCTCCAATAGAAAGCAAGCAAAATATCAATGGTTTGAACCATAGTTTTTCGGAGATACGATTGAAATAGAAGTTGAGGGTTTGTTGCATGAGGTTTGTTGAAAATATTGTTCCTTAATTTAGCCATTCTAGCTACATCATAACAAAGAGATGAAAGATTTGGTTGATTTTATTGCTTGTAAATTTAAAGGATGAACACTCACATCATTATTTTTATAAATTTCCACTTCAAATTTAACAGACTAATTCTTTATATTTGCACCAATGAAACCAATTTATAAATCAGATTCGCTAGAACTATTTACTCCTGATATCTCGGGAATGGAACTCCCATTTGTGGGAGGAGTGGTTGCTGGATTCCCTTCTCCTGCCGATGATTTTGTGTATGAAAGTATTGATTTGAACAAGCTAATTGTGAAGCATCCTGATGCTACTTTCTACGCTCGCGTAAAGGGGCAATCGATGACGGGCGACTTTATGGAAGATGATCTACTTGTTATAGACCGCAGCATGGAATGGAGTGATAACAAAATTGCGCTCTGTTATGTAGATAATGAATTTACGTTGAAAAGATTGAAAATAGAAGGTGGTAAATGCTTTTTGATTCCCTCCAACGATGAATTTCCTATAATTGAGGTGAACGAAGTGAATAATGTGGTTGTGTGGGGGATTGTTACTTATTCCATAAAGAGACATTAGGAAGAGATGTATTCACTAATTGATTGCAACAACTTTTACGCATCGTGCGAACGTGTTTTTAACCCATCGCTCAATTGTAAGCCCATTGTGGTGCTTAGCAACAACGATGGGTGTGTAATAGCGCGCAGCAACGAAGCGAAAAAGTTGAACATACCTATGGGAGCACCTGCATTTCAGTATCAAAGTGTCTTTCGCACACACAATGTAAAGGTTTTCTCGGCCAACTTCCATCTTTATGGAGATATGAGCCGCAGGGTAATGAATATTTTAAGCACTTACAGCCCAACAACTGAAATATACTCTATCGATGAATGCTTCTTGTCACTTCATGGGATGAACATTGATCACTATAAATATGGGTTGGATATGGTGGAAAAAGTGAAGCGATGGACGGGTATCCCCATTAGTGTAGGTACAGCACCTACAAAAGCTTTAGCAAAAGTAGCTAACAGAATTGCAAAGAAGTTTCCCGAAATAACCCATGGATCATACGTCATAGATAGCGAAGAAAAAAGAATTAAAGCCTTGAAGTGGCTCTCTGTAGAAGATGTTTGGGGTATCGGAAGGCAGAATGCCAAGAAACTGTATGCTCAGGGAGTGAAAAAAGCATATGACTTTACTCAAATGCCCGAAAGTTGGGTGTTGAAACATATGACTGTGGTAGGGCTTCGACTCCAGAAAGATTTAAAGGGTGTTCAATCTATTGATATGGAAGAGGTGGAGAAGAAGAAAAGCATCTCGACCACCCGCACATTCGACCGGGATTATGATACGTTTGATGATTTAAAAGAGCGTATCACAACATTTACGACACTATCTGCAGAAAAGTTGCGAAGCCAAACTTCAATGTGCAATGCATTGAGCCTGTTTGTCGAAACCAATCGATTTAATGAGAATGAAACTTATTACTACAAGTCCATTCAATTGAAGTTACCTTTCTCAACTTCCTCCACATTAGAGTTGGTTACCTTTGCAGTGATGGGACTAAAGCACATTTACCGTCCTTACCTACATTACAAAAAAGCGGGTGTAACACTCTCTCATTTTGTGGATGCTGACTGCCATCAACCCTCATTGTTTTTCAACTCTAATCCAAAGCATCGAGAGTTGATGAAAGTAATGGATAAAATCAACGGTGCTTATCAATATAATGCAATTAGATTAGCTGGAATGGACAAAAAGACGTTCAAAATGAGACAAGAGCATTTATCTCCTGCTTATACAACCAATATTCAGGATGTGATTCAGGTTAGGCTATATTAATTAGATGTTACACATATTTTTTATTCTCATAGGGTGTAAAGAATCATTGAAAAGAATGTTCAAAGGTGATTTTGTTTAGATACTATAAAGTGCTCTTCACATGCAATTCAAAGTGATTTGTTTTTTTTTGGAGTTAAATAAAGCGAGTTAACGACTACTCCAAGGTTTTTTGCGCATTTAATACATGTTTTTTGATGTCACGTATGTGTTTTTATTATATGTTTGCTGACTATTAAAACAGAAGAAGAAACATGGAAATAGAAAATATAGAAATTA